>NZ_JBHZCN010000063.1:0-21500 GCF_042755465.1 Kitasatospora sp. NPDC059160
GGCCCGCTCGTCGTCCGACAACACCAACTCGACCTTTGGTCGACCCGTCCGCACCATAGGATCAGTCTATATTTATGAATGAAATTCCAGACTCAGGACACTAGGCACCGGCTACGGGCGGCCCCGTTCGGCGATGGCTCCGGCGACCGCGGCCAGGTGGTGGGAGGTCTCCCAGGCACGGCGCTGGCCGGGGTTGCCGGGGCCGGTCACGAGGTCGAGGGCCCGGCGGCGGATCTCCTCTCCGCCCCAGGAGGCGTCGGGGCGGGTGGCGCCCCAGACCTCGGCCCGGGTGAGCTGACGGCACAGCCGGAGGGCTTCCAGGCCCGTCGCGTCGACCGCCCGGACGACGTGCCAGTGGCGGCCGCCGGTGTAGCGCAGGTTGGCGGGCGCGGCCCGGACCTCGGCGGGTTCCGGCGGGTCGGGGTGGGTGACGCCGTGGTCGCCGAAGTCGGGCGGCGGGCCGGCCGCCCCGCGGGCGACGTGCTCCCAGAGGTCCAGCTCGTGACGGCGCAGGGCGGTCAGGACGTACGGCCGGACCCGGCGCAGACTCGGCGGGAACGCCCCCGCTGCCAGCGCGATGTGGCGCCAGGGGTGTGCGCGGGCCCAGCCGAGGACGGCGAGCGCGCGTGGCACCAGGGCGGTGACCGCGTCGGGGCCGGGCAGGTATCCGGCGTCGAGCAGCAGGTCGGTGTCCTCTGGGGTGAGCGCCACGGCGGCCAGGGCGGCGCGCACGTCCTCGGTCAGGTCACCCGGGCCGCCGGGCAGGCGGTGCAGGTCGATCCGCAGGCAGCCGCCGGCGCCGTGGGCCCGCTGGGCCCGGCGGATCTCGTCGAGGGAGCCGACCGGGTCGGTGGTGCGGAAGGCGGGGATGAGCGCCTGGAGCCACTGCTCGAAGTGCTCGCTGAGCCACCGCATAGCGTGGCCGCGGTAGCCGGTCCCGACCGCGCCCTGCTGCCAGAGCTGACCGCAGTCGACGGTGACGGTCAGCCGGGCGGGGAGGTGGTCGCCCGCGTGGCGGGCGAAGGTCTGCACGACATCGGCCAGGCGCCGGTCGGGGTGGACTTCGAGCAACGGGCGGATGCGCGCCTGCACGTGGGCGCCGATGTGGCCCAGGGCGATGAACTCGCCCGCCTTGCCGCGCAGGATCGGTACGTACTCCATCGGCCCCCCGCTGACGGTCGTGCGTGCACGGTGCGTCGCTGTCGCTCCGTCAGTGTGCGGTGCACGCCGCCGCCCCACCAGGGCGCGTACCGGGCGCACTCGCCCCCGGTACGCGCCTCGGTGCGCCCTGCGTCAGCGTGCGAGGAGGCGGTCGCCGTCCTGGGTGCGGAGGAGGTCGCAGAGGGCGCGCAGGCCGGATTCGGCCTGGGCGATCTGGGGGTCGGTGATGTGGACGGAGGGTTCGATCCGCAGGGTGGTCGTCGCGCTGGCGGTCGGGAAGACCCGCAGGGCGTGGGCGTGGAGGAGGTAGCCGGCGGCGGCGTAGCCGAGGACGCCGGCCCGGGAGAGTTCGCGCAGGGCCGGGGAGGTGGAGTCGCCCTGGTCGCGCAGTTCCAGGCCGAGCATCAGGCCGCGGCCTCGGACGTCGGCGACGACGTCCTTGAAGTCGTCGCGGATGCCCTCCAGTCGGGCCAGGATCCGTTCGCCGCGTTCGGCGGCCTGCCGGTAGCGGGCGCCGCCGTCGGCCTCCAGCAGGTCCAGGGTGCGGGCGGCGATCAGGGTGGAGAAGGCGTCCTTGGCGAAGGTGGAGCTGTGCAGCAGCTCGAAACCGGGCCGGTGGCGGCGGTGGTGCACCAGCATGACCGCGGCCTTGGCGAGGCCGCCGCCGAGGCTCTTGGCGAGCACGTAGTAGTCGCCGCGCAGCCCGATGGCGGAGCTCGCCAGGAAGCTGCCGGTGCGGCCCATGCCGCTCTGCACCTCGTCCACCACGATCGGGCAGTCCGCCTCGGCGCAGATCCGCTGGAGCTCGCGCGCGTACCCGGCGGTGAGCGGCCGGACCCCGCCCTCGCCCTGGACGGGTTCCAGTACCAGGGCGCACAGCCGGGGCAGCCGGTGCTCGGCCAGGTCCACGGTGCCGTCGGAGACGGTGAGGCCCAGGGCCGTGCGGTGTTCCTCGGCGATCGCCGCGGCGAGGGCGGCCGGGTCCTCGGCGGGGACGAACCGGCAGGGGGCGGCCAGGGCCCGGAAGGGCTCCCGGACGACCGGGTTGTGGGTGAGCTGGACGCTGCCGACGAGCTTGCCGTGGAAGCCGCCGGTCAGGGCGAGCAGCACGGGCGGCTCCTCGGCCCGCGCCCGGTTGGCGGCGGTGAGGGCGGCGGCCAGGGACTCGAAGTCCCCGCCGTCGGCGAGCCGCCGGGCGGCCGCGGAGAGGACGGCGCCGTCCCGGACGGCCCGGCGAGCCCGGTCGGTCTCCTCGTCGATCCGAGCGAGCAGCTCGGCCGCCTTGAGCCCGCGGTCGAGTTCGGCGTGCTTGACGGCGGCCTCGACCGCCTCGGCGCCGCTGTTGGCGAAGACGGCGGTGTACGGGCCCGGGTCGCCGGTGTCGCGGTGGAGGATCTCGTTGAGCCGCCGGGCGACGGTCTCGGCGTACGGGTGCAGTGAGAACTGGGCGTGCACCGGTACCCGCGCGCTCAGCAACTCCTGGGCGAGGGCGAGGATCTCGGGGTGGTTGTGGCCGAGGATCGTCGCGCCGAAGCCGCCGACGAGGTCGAGCACGGGGAGTTCGCGGCCGTCGTCGCCGCGCCGGTAGAGGGTGTCGCCCTCGGCGCGGACGTACTCGACGGCCAGGCCCAGGGACTCCAGTTGGGCGCGGAGGAAGGGTTCGGCCAGACCGGTGATGGTCATCGCGGTGCCTTTCTGGCGGTGCCGGTCAGAGCCGGGTGTCGATGAAGCGGAGGAGTTCGTCGTCGTCGGCGTCGGCGAGTTCGTCGGCCAGTTCCCTGGCCGGTTCGCCGGCGGGTGCCCCCGCCGGGACGCTCGCCGTCGGAGCGGCGGCGAGGGGGCGGGCCGGGGCGGTGGCGGGTTCGAGCCGCTGGAGCAGGGTGCGCAGCCGGGCGGTGAGGTCCGCGCGGGACTCCTCGTCCACGGCCGTGAGGGTGCGTTCCAGGCTGTCCAGGGCGGCGGCCGCCTGCCGGTGTTCCCGGACGGAGCCGAGCAGTCGGCCCAGCTGCTCGGCGACGGCGGCCGGGCTGGGGTGGTCGTAGACCAGGGTGGCGGGGAGCCGGGCGCCGGTGAGCCGGGCCAGCCGGTCGCGCAGTTCGAGCGCCATCAGGGAGTCGAAGCCCGCGTACTCGAAGGGTTCCTCGGCCGGGATCCGCTCGTCCGCCCCGAGCACCTCGGCGGCCTCGGCCCGGACCAGGTCGAGCAGGGCGGCGGGGTCGGCGGCGACCAGCCGGACGGCCTGCGGTCCGGGAGCCGTGGTACCGGGCGTGGGGTCGGCGGTTCCCCCGGTGGGATCGGCGGTGCCGGGTTCGGCGAGGTCGCGCAGCACCGCGGGGGCCGGGTGCCGGACGGCGCCGGGGTCCAGGGCGAGCGGGACGAGGACGGCCCGGCCGTCGGCGAGGCCCGCGTCGAACAGTCGCAGCCCCTCGGCGGGGTGGAGCGGCCGGACGCCGGTGCGGGCCAGCCGGGCGCGGCCGGCCCGGCCCAGGGCGGCGGTCATGCCGTCGGGCGCGTCCCAGGACCCCCAGGCCAGCGACACCGCGGGCAGGCCGGCGGCCCGGCGGCGGGTCGCGAGGCCGTCCAGGAAGGCGTTGGCGGCCGCGTACCCGGCCTGGCCCGCGGTGCCCAGGACACCGGCGGCGGAGGAGCAGAGCACGAGCGCGACGGGTGCGGGGAGCTCGCGGGTGGCCCGGTCGAGCCAGACGGCGGCGTCGGCCTTGGGGCGCAGCACGGTGTCGAGCCGGTCCGGGGTCTGGGAAGCGACCACCGCGTCGTCCAGCACGCCGGCGGCGTGCACGACGACGGTGAGCGGCGCATCGGCGGACACACCGGCGACCAGGGCCCGGACCTGCTCCCGGTCGGCGACGTCGCACCGGACGGCCTCCGCGTGGGCGCCCAACTCGGCCAGCTCGGCGCAGAGTTCGGCGGCACCGGGGGCTTCGGCGCCGCGCCGGGAGGCGAGCAGGACGCGGCGCAGGCCGTGGCCCGTCACCAGGTGGCGGGCGATCAGCCGGCCGAGCAGGCCGGTGCCGCCGGTGACGATCGCGGTACCGGCCGGGTCCAGCACCGGGCCGTCCGTCGGCGCGGGGGTGCGGGCGGCCAGGCGGGGCACCCGGACGGCCGGGCCGCGGAGGGCGAACTGCGGCTCGTCCGCGGCGGCCGCCTCGCCCAGGGCGGCCGCGACCGCGCGGGCGCAGTCCTCCGGGGTCGCGTCGGCGGGCAGGTCGAGGTCGGCGAGCAGCAGGCGGCCGGGGTGCTCGGTCTGGGCCGAGCGGACCAGGCCGCACACGGCGGCCTCGGCCGGGTCGACGGGTTCCCCGTCCTCGGTCGCCACGCCGTGGCGGGTGGCGACGACCAGGCGGCGGTCCTCGTACCGGGGGTCGGCGAGGAAGTGCTGGACGGCCGCCAGGGCGCGGGCGGTCGCGCGCCGGACCCGTGCGGTGTCCTCGGCGGGGGCGTCGGCGGCGTCGGCGGGCGGGAGCAGCAGCCAGCCGGACGCGTCCGGGGGCAGCACCGCCGGGTCCGCGACCGGTGTCACCGGGACGGGCGCCGCGCCGCGCACGGGCAGGTCCCGCCAGGCGAGGCGGAACAGGTCGCCCGTGTCCGCGAACGCCCGCACCGGCACCGGCCCGGGGCCCGGCTGCGACACCGGCTCCGGCCAGTACCGCCGTCCCCGGAAGGGGTAGGTCGGCAGGTCGATCCGGCGCGCGCCGGGCGGCAGCAGCGGCGTCCAGTCGACCGGGACGCCCCGGACGAAGGCCTCGGCGAGCGAGCGGGCGAACCGCGTCCGGCCGCCCTCACCCCGGGTCAGGCTGCCGCAGACCACGGCGGCCCGGCCCGCCCCGGTGTCGGCCAGCGTCGCCTCGATCGCCGTGCCCAGCACCGGGTGCGCGCCGACCTCGACGAAGGTGGTGAAGCCCTGCTCGGCGAGCGCCCGGACGGCGGGTTCGAAGCGGACCGGGTGGCGCAGGTTGCGGTACCAGTAGTCGGGCCCGACCGGGCCGCCGACCCAGTCGCCGTCGACCGTCGAGTACCAGGGCACCGTCGGCGCCGACGACCGTACGCCGTCGAGGAGTTGCAGCAGTTCCGGCTCCAGCTGCGCCACCTGCGCGGTGTGCGAGGCGTAGTCGACCGGGATCATCCGCACGTCGATCCCGCGCCGCTCCAGCTCGGCGTGGAACCCGCTGAGCGCCGCGCCGTCCCCCCCGACCACGGTGCGCTCCGGCCCGTTCACGGCGGCGATCTCGACTCCCCCGCCGCAGGCCCGGATCCAGTCCCGGACGCGGCGCTCGGGCAGCGGCACGGAGAGCATCCCGCCGGTGCCCGCGAGGCGGGCGCCGATGGCCCGGCTGCGCAGCGCGACCGTCCGGGCGGCGTCCGCCAGGGTCAGCGCACCGGCCGCGCAGGCCGCGGCGATCTCGCCCTGCGAGTGGCCGAGGACGGCCGCCGGACGGACGCCGTACGACTGCCAGAGGGCGGCGAGCGAGACCATCACCGCGAAGGACACCGGCTGGGCCACGTCCACCCGGTCCAGCGGCGGGGCGTCGGGGGTGCCGTGCACGACGTCGGCGAGCGACCAGTCGACGTACTGGGCGAGGGCCTGCTCGCAGGCGGCCATCCGCTCGGCGAAGACCGCTTCGGACTGCCACAACTCCCGCCCCATGCCGGCCCATTGGGCACCCTGGCCGGGGAAGACCAGGACCACGTCCTGGTCCACCCGGTCCGCCGGCGCGGTGCCGGTGACCAATCCGGGAGTCGCCGCGCCGGACCTGCTCGCCCCGCCCGTCGCGAGGGCCCGCAGCGCCGCGCGGGCCTGCGTCCCGTCCTCCGCCAGCACGACGGCCCGGTGCTCGAACAGGGCCCGCCCGGCGAGTGCGGAGCGCGCCGCGTCCTGCGGCCGGGCCCCGTCGTCCAGCAGGTCGGCCAGCCGCCCGGCCTGGGCGGCCAGTGCCTCCGGAGTCCGGGCGGAGATCACGAGCGGCACCAGCGGCACCAGCGGTGCCGGCCCGGCCGCGGTGGCGGGTTCCTCGACCGGGGCCTGTTCCAGCAGCACGTGGGCGTTGGTCCCGCTGATCCCGAACGAGGAGACCCCGGACCGGCGCGGGCGCAGCCGCTCGGGCCAGGGGGCGGTGGCGGTGCGCAGCCGCACCGCGCCGCCGGACCAGTCGACCCTGCTGCTCGGGCGGTCGACGTGCAGGGTGCGGGGCAGGACGCCGTGCCGGAGGGCCAGCACGGTGGCCGCCACGCCGACGAGGCCGGCGGCCGCCTGGGTGTGCCCCAGGTTGGACTTCACCGAGCCCAGCAGCAGGGGCTCGGTGCGCTCCGGCCCGTACGCGTCGATCACCGCCTGGGCCTCGATCGGGTCGCCCAGCACGGTGCCGGTGCCATGGGCCTCCACCGCGTCGACCTCGTCGGGGCGCAGTCCGGCGTCGGCCAGGGCGCGGCGGATCACCCGTTGCTGGGCGGGGCCGTTGGGCGCGGTCAGCCCGTTGGAGGCGCCGTCCTGGTTGACGGCCGAGCCGCGGACCACGGCGAGCGGGCGGCGGCCGGCCCGCCGGGCGGCGGAGAGCCGCTCCAGGACGAGGACGACGGCGCCCTCGGCCCAGCCGGTGCCGTCCGCGGCCTCCGCGAAGGGCTTGCAGCGCCCGTCGGGGGCGATGCCGCGCTGGCGGGAGAACTCGACGAAGGCGTCCGGGGTGACCATCACCGTCGCCCCGCCGACCAGCGCGGTCGTGCACTCGCCGGACCGCAGCGAGCGCAGTGCCAGGTGCAGGGCGACCAGCGAGGAGGAGCAGGCGGTGTCCACCGCGACGGCCGGGCCGTGGGTGCCCAGGACGTACGCCACCCGGCCGGCGGCGATGCTGGTCGCACTGCCGGTGATCCGGTAGCCGTCGGCCGTGCGGGAGACCGGGACGCGCTCGGTGTAGCCGTTGGCGAACACGCCGGTGAACACGCCGACGTCCTGGCCGCGCAGGGCGGTCGGGGCGATGCCGGCCCGTTCCAGCGCCTCCCAGCTGGTCTCCAGCAGGAGCCGCTGCTGGGGGTCCATCGCGGCGGCCTCGCGCGGGGAGATGCCGAAGAAGTCGGCGTCGAAGAGCGCGGCGTCGCGCAGGAAGCCGCCGTGCCGGGTGTCGGAACGGCCGGGGGCCTCGGGGTCGGGGTCGGCGAGGGCGGTGAGGTCCCAGCCGCGGTCCTCGGGGAAGCCGGAGACGGCGTCCCGTTCCTCGCTGAGCAGCTGCCAGAGCGCCTCGGGGGTGGTGATGCCGCCGGGGAGGCGGACGGCCATGCCGGTGATCACCACCGGGTCGTCGGCGGGCCCGGTCCCGGGGCCTGACGCGGGCTCGGACTCGGACCCTGGCACGAACTCGCCTTCCGTGGAGGGGGTTTCGCCGAGTCGTACGCGCAGCAGCGCGACCACGGCCGCCGGGGTCGGGTGGTCGAAGGCCAGCGTGGCGGGCAGGGTCAGGCCGGTGGCCTCGGCCAGCCGGTCGCGCAGGGCGACGGCCCGGAGGGAGTCCAGGCCGAGTTCGGCGAAGCCGGTGGTGGCGCCGTAGCGGCGGCCGGGCGGGAAGCCGAGCGCCGCCTCGGTCGCGGCCGCGACCAGTGCGGCCAGGCCGTCCGGGCGCGGCGGCCCGGGGGCTTTCGAGCCCGGTCCTTCCGTCGCGCGGGCACCCGTCGCGCGGGCTTCCATCGCGCGGGCTTCCGTCATGGCCGGCAGCAGCAGCCGCAGCGCCGCCAGGTCGGCCTTGCCGGCGCCGTTGCGCGGGAGCTCCGCGACCAGGTGCAACCGGACGGGCAGCTTGTGCGGCGCCAGCCGGGCCGCGCCGAACTCCCGTACCGTCTCCAGGCTCGGGGCACTGCCGGGCTCGGCCACGGCCACCGCGACGACGGTCTCGCCCCACTCCGGGTGGGCGGTGCCGAGGACGGCGAGTTCGCGCAGGCCGGGGCAGTCGGCCAGGGCGCGCTCGACCTCGGCGGGGTAGACCTTCTCGCCGTTCTGGATGATGACGTTCTTGAGCCGGTCGACCAGGTACAGGCAGCCGTCGGCGTCCAGGCGCCCGAGGTCGCCGGTGCGGAACCAGCCGTCGGCGTCGCGGAGTTGCTCCTCGTCGCGCCAGTAGCCGGGCGAGACGTGCTTGCCGCGCACCCAGACCTCGCCCGGCCGGTCCGGGTCGGCGACGTCCGTTCCGGTCTCCGGGTCGACGATCCGCAGCTGGGTGAAGGGCATCGCCCGGCCCGCCGAGCCGGCCTTCGCCAGGGTGAGCTCCGGCGGCAGGTAGCTGGCGAAGCAGGCGGTCTCGGTCAGGCCCCAGGCCTGCTGGAGCAGCACCCCGCGGGCCGCGTAGTCGCGGACCAGTCCGGGCGGGACGGGGGCACCGGCCACCACGGCGCCGCGCAGCGCGGACAGGTCGGCGGCGGCGAAGCCGGGCTGCCGGGCCAGCAGGGCGTACATCGAGGGGACGGCGAAGAAGGTGTCGACCCGGAGGGCGACCAGGTCGCGCAAGGTCCGCTCGGGGTCGAAGCGGCGGCGCAGCACGGTGGTGCCGCCGTGGCCGAGGTTGCGCAGGGTGAAGCAGTTGAGCCCGCCGATGTGCGACAGCGGGGTGACCACCAGGTTGACGTCGTCCTCGCGGGTGGTCATCGCCGCGTCGATGTTGGCGGCGTTCCACCAGATGTTGCCGTAGGTGAGCCGGACGCCCTTGGGCCGGCCGGTGGTGCCGGAGGTGTACAGCAGGACGGCGAGGTCCTCGGCGTCCAGCGGCGCGGGCTGGCGCGGCGGCTGGGGGGCCGCCGCCAGGGCGGGGGCGAGCGGCGTCCAGCGCGGGTCGGGCGGGCCGGTCACGGGGGCGGCCGGGTCGTCGTCCACCAGCAGCAGCCGCGCCCCGGACGACGGGTCGACCAGCGGCGCGTGGCCCGGTTCGGCGACCACGGTGTGCGCTGCGCAGTCCCGCAGCAGCTCCGCCACCTCGGCGGCGCCGAGCCGGTGGTTGACGGGCACGAAGGCGGCGCCCAGCCAGCCGCAGGCGAGGTACGTCACCAGCAGCGTCGGACTGTTCAGACCCAGGTAGGCGACCTGGCGGCCGGCCGTCACCCCGCCGTCGGCGAGCACCTCGGCCAGGCGGCCGGCCCGGTCCAGCAGTTCGGGGTAGCCGATCTCGGCTTCCTCGTAGTGCAGGGCCGGGCCCGCCCCGGGCCGCCGGGCCGCGCGGCGCAGCGCGTCGATCGGGGTGATCTCCAGATGCATGGTCGTCCTCCTGGTCGGGCGGGCGGGGCGCGGTCAGGCGGTGGGCACGGGCGGCGCGGTGCCGGTACCGATAGCGATAGCGGTGCCGGTTCCGGTTCCGGTTCCGATAGCGGTGCCGGTACCGGTGCCGGTCGGGGGCGGCAGCCAGCCGGTGCGGACGAAGAAGTCCACGTACCGGCGGAACAGCGGCAGGTCGATCGGTGGGCAGGCGATCCCGGTCCCGGCCAGCGCCGCTTCGGCGGCGGACACGTCCATCAGCGGGTGGACGGCCCGGTGTCCGGCGATCCGCTCGAACGGGTCGAGCAGCGGGGTGAGCGCGTTGCCCGGGTGGGCCTGCACCGTCCGGCACCACCGCTCGAGTTCCACCTCGGGCAGCGAGTACCCCAGTTCCCGCAGGTAGCCGGTCAGTTCGCCGTACCCCTCGGTGCTGGTGTTCTGCAGGTGGAAGGTCCGGCCGGCGTTCCCGCGCTGCCCGGCCAGAGTGGTGACGGCCGCGCTGATGTAGTCGACGGGGGCCAGGTGGACGGCACCCGCGCCCGCGAGCCCGGCCGGGACGGCCCCGGACTGGACCAGGCCCTTGAGGCTCAGCCAGAAGAAGTCCCTGGTCTGGCAGGCCCCGTGGACCTGGTCGCCGCAGACCACGTCGACCCGGTACACCGTCACCGGCAGTCCGCGCTCCCGGGCGATCCCCACCACCTGCTCGGCCACCCACTTGCTCTGGGCGTAGCCGTTGGCCAGCACCTGCGGCGGGCCGGTCGGGGAGGACACCGTGCGCGGGCCGGGCTCCGCGCCCTTCTCCGCGAACACGGCGGTGGAGGAGACGTGGTGCACCGGCACGGTGCGGTGCCGGGCCGCCAGCCGGAGCACCTCCCGGGTGCCGTCCACGTTGGCGGCCCGGAGTTCGCTGTACGGGCGCAGCCAGTTGACGGCGGCCCCGGCGTGGTGGACCACGTCGACGATCCGGGCGAGCCGGTCGAACTCCAGCTCGGTGAGGCCGAGTCGGGGCCGGCTGAGGTCGCCGACCACGACCGCGAGGCGGTCCGGGTCGATCTCGTCCCACACCCGGTACCAGCTCAGGCGTTCGCGCAGCCGCTCGGCGGCCGCGGCCGGGTCGGCGGCGCGCACCAGGCAGTGCACGGTCGCCTTGGTGGAGCGCATCAGGTCGCGCAGCAGGAAGGCGCCGAGGAAGCCGGTCGCGCCGGTGAGCAGGACCTCCCGGGGCCCGACGACGTCCGCGACGAGCTCGGCGGCCGGGCGGACGTCCTCGTCCAGGCGGACGTCGGCGGCGAACTCCCCGGCCGGATCGGGCGCGTAGCCCGGATCCGCGCGGCCCGGATCCGCGTAGCCCGGTCCTGTGCCCACCGGTTCCGTGCCGAGCGGTTCCGCGCCGAGCGGTTCCGTACCGACCGGTTGCGTGCCGGCCCGATCAGGAGCCCCGGTCGGCGTGCCGGTCCCGTCGGGTGCCTGCGGCCCGGCGAGCGCCGCCAGCAGGTGGTCCGCCAGCGCCGCCGGTGTCGGGTGGGCGAACACCGCCCCGGGGGCGAGCCGCAGACCGGTCAGCGCGTCCAGCCGGTTGCGCAGTTGCACGGCGGCGAGCGAGTCGAAGCCCAGCGCCGGGAAGGCGTCCTCGGCGCCGACGGCGGCCGCGTCGGGGTGGCCGAGCACCCGGCCGGCCTCCCGGCGGACCAGCTCGACGGCCTCCTCGCGGGCCCGCTCCGGCGCCAGCGCGCCGATCCTCCGGGCGAACGGCTCCGCCGCCGCCTCCGTCGTCCCGGCGCGGGGCCGGGGCGGCAGCGGCGCGAGGCCGGTGAACACCGTGGGCAGCTCGGCGGGGTGGCGCCGCATCGCGGCCAGGTCCAGCGGCGCGGCGAGGACGGCGGCCTGCGGCCCGGTCAGGGCCGCGTCCAGCAGCGCCGGGCCGTCGGCCGCGGTGACCGGGCGCAGCCCGCTGCGGGCGATCCGCCGCAGATCGGCCTCGCCGAGGTGCCCGGCCATCCCGCCCTCGTCCTGCCACAGGCCCCAGGCGACGGAGGTGGCGGGCAGGCCGAGGGCGGCCCGGTGCTCGGCGAGCGCGTCCAGGAAGGTGTTGGCGGCGGCGTAGTTGGCCTGGCCCGGCCCGCCGACGATCCCGGCGACGGAGGAGAACAGCACGAAGGCGGACGGCCCGTGCGGGAGGGTCAGCTCGTGCAGGTGCCAGGCCGCGTCGACCTTGGGGCGCAGCACCGCCGCCAGCCGTTCGGGGCTCAGGGTGGCCAGCAGGCCGTCGTCCAGCACCCCGGCCGCGTGCACGACGGCGGTCAGCGGCCGGTCGGCGGGGACGGCGGCCAGCAGCTCCGCGAGCGCGGTCCGGTCGGCGACGTCGCAGGCCGCGACGGTGGCCCGCGCGCCGAGCGCGGCCAGTTCGGCGACCAGGGCGGCCGCGCCGGGGGCCGCGGGCCCGCGCCGACCGGTGAGCAGCAGGTCGCTCACGCCGTGCCGACGCACCAGGTGGCGGGCGAACACGGCGCCGAGGGCGCCGGTTCCGCCGGTGAGCAGCACGGTGCCGTCGGTGGGCCAGGGCGGGGCGGGGGTCGCGGAGCCGCCGTCGGGCCGCCCGGCCCGGGCCAGGCGCGGGACCAGCACCCGCCCGGCGCGGATCGCCGCCTGGGGTTCGCCGGTGGCGAGCAGCCCGGGGAGGGCGGCGGCGGAGGCCGGAGCGTCGTCCAGGTCGACCAGCACGATCCGGTCGGGGGCCTCGGACTGGGCCGAGCGCAGCAGGCCCCAGACGGTGGCGGCCGCCGGGTCGCTCACCCCGGCCACGGCGCCCCGGGTCGCCACCACCAGCGGGACGCCGGCGGCGCGCCGGTCGGCCGACCAGCACCGGGCCAGTTCCAGGGCTCGGGCCGCCAGTGCGTGGGCCCGGGCCGGGACGTCGGGCTCGGCACCGGGCAGCAGCGGGGCGAGCACCGCGTCGTAGCCGCCGATCGCGCCGAGCAGCTCCTCGACCCGCGCGAACCGGTGGGCCCCGTCCGGTAGCGGTCCGGCGCCGACCGGCAGCTGTCCGGCGCCGACCGGCAGTGCCCCGGTGCCGGACGGCAGCGGTCCGGCGCCGTCGGTGAGCACCGCCCAGCGCACGTGCGGCGCCGACGACGGCAGGGTGAGCGGCGCCCAGTCGACGTGGAACAGCCCGTCCCGGGCGCGGTTCCGCTGCGCCGTAGCCGCCCGGTCGGGACCGTCCGTCGCCCGCTGGCGCACGGCCTCGACGTCGGCGACCGGCCGCCCGGCGGGGTCGGTCAGCCGCAGCGCCGCGCCGTCCGGCCCGGGGGTGATCCGGGCCCGGAGCCGGGTGGCGCCCGCCGCGTGGAGCCGCACGGCGCGCCACTCGGCGGCGAGCCCGGGGCCGGCGCAGCGCGCCGCCGCGTCCAGCAGCTCCGGGTGCAGTCCCCAGCCCTCCGCCGTCGTGCCGTCCGGGAGCGCCAGTTCGGCGAACAGCTCGCCGTCCAGCCGCCACAGCGCCGTGACCCCGTCGACGTCCGTCGCCACGGCCTGTGCGCCCGGTGGCGGCCAGGCCCCCTCGTCGGCGACCGTCCGCACGCCGCCCCGGCCGAGCGCGCCCGAGGCCACCGGGGCCCAGCCGCCGCTCTCCCCGGCCCTGGTGTGCACGGTGAACGCCCGACACCCCCGGTCGTCCGCCGGTGCGAGCACCAACTGGGCCTCCAGCGAGCCGCGTTCGGGCGGCTCCGGCAGACAGTCGACCGTCAGCTCGGCCAGCACCGCGCACCCGGCCTCCTCGCCCGCCCGCAGCGCCAGTTCCACCAGCTCGGCCGGGGAGCGGCCGGGCAGCCGTCCGTCGAGGACCAGCTCCGCGCGCCCGGCCAGTTCGGTGACGCCGGTCAGCAACGGGTGCCCGAGCGCCCACCCGCCGGTTCCCCGGCCCGCGGCGCGCGGCGGCGTCAGCCAGTACCGCTCCCGCTCGAACGGGTACGTCGGCAGGGCGACCGCCGCCGTCCGCCCGGGCGGGCCGAGGACGGCGCGCCAGTCGACCGGCACCCCGGCCGTCCACAACGCCGCCAGCGCGCCGAGCAGCCCGGGCACCTCGGCGGAGCCCGCCCGTGCGCTCGGCACCGCCGTGACCTGCCGGTCGCCGTCGGCGAGGCAGGCGGCGACCAGCGGCGACAGCACCGCGTCCGGGCCCACCTCCAGCGCGGTGCCGACGCCCTGGGCGGCCAGGGCGCGGACGGCGTCGAGGAAGCGCACCGGCCGGCGCAGGTGCGCCGTCCAGTGGTCCGGGGAGCGCAGCTCCTCGGCGGTGGCGGGGCGGCCGGTCACGGTGGACACCAGCGGCAGCGTCGGCGCGGCCGTCCGGGTGTCCCCCGGCCAAACGGCTGCCACGGCGCGTCGGAACTCGGCGAGCACCGGGTCCAGTCCGGCGGAGTGCACGGCCCGGCTGATCGCCAGGCGGCGGGTGCGGCGGCCGCGCTGTTCGGCCTCGGCGGCGACGGCGCCCACCGCGTCGGCCTCGCCGGACACCACCACCGAGGCGGGACCGTTCACGGCCGCCAACGAGACCCGGCGGCCGTGCCGGGCCAGCAGGTCGACCGCCTCGGCCTCGGAGACCTCCAGGGCGACCACCGCCGCGTCGGCGGGCAGCGCCTCGACCAGCCGGCCCCGGACGGCGAGGACGGTCGCGGCGTCCGGCAGCGACAGCACTCCGGCGACATGGGCGGCCGCGAGTTCCCCGGCCGAGTGTCCGGCCACCACGTCGGGCCGTACCCCGAAGGACTCCAGCAGCCGGAACAGCGCCACCTCGAAGGCGAACACCGCCGCCTGGGCGTAGCCGAAGCGCTCCAGCTCTCCCCCGCCGGCCAGGACGGCGGCGAGCGGCACGGGCAGGTGCGGGTCCAGTGCGGCGCCGACCTCGTCGAAGGCCGTCGCGAAGGCCGGGAACGCCCGGTACAGCTCCCTCCCCTGCTCCGGCCGCTGGGACCCGTGCCCGGGGAAGAGGAAGGCGAGCCGGCCGGGCCGTACGGGCGCCCCGGACGTCACGGACGTCACGGACGCCACCGACGTCACGGGCGCTTCGTCGGCGAGTGCCCGCAGACGGCTCGTCAGCTCGTCCCGGTCGGCGCCCACCACGGCCGCCCGGTGCTTGAGCGCGGGCCGCCCGGCCAGGGCCTCGGCGACGGCGCGGGGCGGGGTGTCGGGGTGCCGCTCCAGGTGCGCCAGCAACCGGACGGCCTGGGCGCGCAGCGCGGTGGGCGTGGCGGCGGAGAGCAGCCAGGGCACGGCGGGGAGTCCGTCGGGGTCCGGCTCGGGGTCCTCCTCCGGTGCCTGTTCCAGCACCAGGTGGGCGTTGGTCCCGCTCACCCCGAAGGCCGAGACGCCGGCCCGGCGCGGGCCGTCGGTCCGCGGCCAGGGGCGCTGCTCGGTGAGCAGCTCGACCCCGCCCGCCCGCCAGTCGACCAGCGGCGTCGGCGCGTCCACGTGGAGCGTGGCGGGCAGCACGCCGTGGCGCAGCGCCTGCACCGTCTTGATCACCCCGCCGATCCCGGCGGCGGCCGTGGCGTGCCCGAGGTTGGACTTGACCGAGCCGAGCAGCAGCGCTCGCCCGGCCGGGCGGTCCGCGCCGTAGACGGCTTGCAGGGCCTGCGCCTCGATCGGGTCGCCGAGCCGGGTGCCGGTGCCGTGGCCCTCGACGGCGTCGACCTCGGCCGGGGTGAGTCCGGCGTCGGCCAGGGCGCGGCGGATCACCCGCTCCTGGGCGGCGCCGTTGGGCGCGGTCAGCCCGTTGGAGGCGCCGTCCTGGTTGACGGCCGAGCCGCGCAGCACGGCGAGCACCCGGTGCCCGTGCCGGCGGGCGTCGGCGAGCCGCTCCAGCAGGACCAGCCCGGCGCCCTCGGCCCAGCCGGTGCCGTCCGCCGCCGCGGCGAAGGACTTGCAGCGGCCGTCCGGCGCCAGGCCGCGCTGGCGGGCGAAGTCGACGAAGCCGAGCGGCGAGGCCAGCACCGTCACGCCGCCCGCCAGGGCGAGCGAGGACTCGCCGCAGCGCAGCGAGCGGGCGGCCAGGTGCAGCGCCACCAGGGAGGAGGAGCAGGCGGTGTCCACGGTGACGGCCGGGCCCTGGAAGCCGAAGGTGTACGCGATCCGGCCGGAGACCACGCTGCCCAGCCGCCCGGTCAGCAGGTAGCCCTCGTACTCGGCCGGGGTGTCCGGGCCGAGGTAGGACTGTTCGGTGGCGCCGGCGAACACCCCGACGTCGGTGCCGCGCAGCACCGTCGGGTCGATGCCCGCGTGCTCGAACAGCTCCCAGGCGGTCTCCAGCAGCAGCCGCTGCTGCGGGTCCATCGCGGTGGCCTCGCGCGGGGAGATGCCGAAGAACCCGGCGTCGAAGCGGGTGGCGGTGTCCAGGAAGCCGCCCTCGCGGGCGTAGCTGGTGCCGGGCGTCTCGGGGTCGGGGTCGTAGAGGGCGTCGAGGTCCCAGCCCCGGTCGGCGGGGAAGGGGGTGACGGCGTCCCGGCCGTCCAGCACCAGCCGCCAGAGGTCCTCGGGCGAGCCGACGCCCCCGGGGAAGCGGCAGGCCATGCCGACGATCGCGATCGGCCCGTCGTGGGACGACTCCTCCTGGGACGACTCCAGTTCGGCGATCCGGCGCCGGGCGTCGCGCAGGTCGGCGGTGACCCACCGCAGGTAGTCGACGAGCTTCTCCTCGTCCGGCATGCTGGGCTTCCTCTCTCGGCGGGCGTGCTGCCGGGCGGGCGGGCGATCAGGTACGGGCGAGCCGCGGTCAGGTACGGGCATGCGGTCAGGTCCGGGCGTGCGGTCAGGTACGGGCCCGGCCGAGCTCGTGGTCGATGAGGTCGAACAGCTCGTCCTTGGTGGCGGTTTCGAGCCGTCCGAAGCGGCCGAGGAGCGCCCGCAGGCGTTCGGTGACCGCGAGCAGCTCCGGGCCGCCGGCCGGCAGTCGCCCCAGCACCGCTTCCAGCCGGTCGACTTCGGCGAGCGCGTCCGGCCCGTCGGCGGCGTCCGGCCCGTCGGCGGCGTCCGGCCCGTCGGCGGCGTCCGGACCGTCGGCGGCGGACAGCCGGTCGAGCAGGAGGTCGGCGACGGCGTCCGGGGTGGGGTGGTTGAACAGCACGGTGACCGGCAGCTCGATCCCGGCGAGGGCGGCCAGCCGGTTGCGCAGCTGGACGGCGGTGAGCGAGTCGAAGCCGAACTCCCGGAAGGGGCGCGACACTTCGACGGTCGCCGGGTCGGCGATCCGCAGCACGGCGGCCGCCTCGGCGCGCACCGCGTCGAGCAGGTGGGCGCGCCGCTCCCTGGCGGGGAGGGCAGCCAGGCTCCGGGCGAGCGCGCCCTCGCCCGCCGACCGGGCGGAGGGCGGGGCGGGCGGGGCCTCGGCGGGCGCGGGTGCGATCGGCTCCAGCCAGTAGCGCTCGCGTTGGAACGGGTACGTCGGCAGGTCGACGTGCCGGGTGCCGGTACCGGCGAAGAAGGCGGACCAGTCGACGGCGGCCCCGGCCGTGTGGAGCCGGGCCAGCTCCCGGACGACGGCGTAGGGGGCCTCCTCGCCGGGCGCGAGTTCCAGGCTCAGCACCGGCCCCTCCGGCAGCGGCCTCTCCGACAACGACCCCTCCGGCAGCGGCCCGCCCTCCGCCAGGAAGCGTTCGGCCCAGGCCTCCGGGTCCGTCCACCGCCCGGCCGGCTCCTCGCCACCGCTCGGGGCAGACCGCAGCGGCACGGTCGGCGCCGCGAAGGCCAGCGCCGCCGACTCCTGCCGGAACTCCGCGCGGGCCGCCGCACCGCCGCCCTGCCGGAGCAGCCGCTCGCGGGCCGCGAGCAGGGCCACCGCGTCCGGCACCGGGAGCACCCCGGCGAGGTGCGCGGCCATCACCGCGCCGCTGCCCCGGCCGACCAGCGCCGCCGGGCGCAACCCCCAGGCCGCGTACAGGCGGTGGAGCGCCAGCCGCGCGGCGAAGCCGCCCGAGGCGCCGGGCACGGCGACCAGTTCCTGGTACGCCTCGGCGAACACCGGGAAGGCCGCACGGAGTTGAACCACCGCCTCCGGCCCGGGCCCGTCGCCGTCCGGGCAGAGCAGGACCGGCCGGACCTCCCCCGGTACCCGGCGGACCGCGTCCGCCGCGACCGTGCCCGCCAACTCCGCCAGTCGCTCGACGAGTTCGGCGGCCGTACCGCCGACCACCGCCGCCCGGTACGGCAGCGCCGCCCGGGTGGTGGCCAGCGCCCGGGCGACGTCCCGGAAGTCCGGGGCCGTCCCCGGGCCGCCGACCAGCGCCAGCAGATCGCGCGCCCGCTCCGCCAAGGCCCGGGCGGACCGGGCCGAGAGCACCCACGGCACCACCGGCAGGACCACCGGTGCCTCCCCCGCCTCCTCGGGCGGCGCCTCCTCCAGGATCACGTGCGCGTTCGTCCCGCCGAGGCCGAAGGAGGAGACCGCCGCCCGGCGCGGCCGCTCGCCCCGGGGCCAGTCGCGGGCCTCGGTGAGCAGGGCGACCGCGCCCGAGTCCCAGTCCACGTGCGGCGAGGGCTGTTCGGCGTGCAGGGTGGCGGGCAGCCGGCCGCGCCGCAGCGCCTCCACCGTCTTGATCACCCCGCCCACCCCGGCGGCGGCCTGGGCGTGGCCGAGGTTGGACTTGAGCGAGCCCAGCCACAGCGGCCGCTCGGCGGAGCGCTGTCCGTAGGTGCGCAGCAGCGCCCGGGCCTCGATCGGGTCACCGAGCGCCGTCCCGGTGCCGTGGGCCTCGACGGCGTCGATGTCCGCCGTGGCGAGCCGGGCGTCGGCGAGGGCGGCGCGGATCACCCGTTCCTGGGCGGGGCCGTTGGGCGCGGTCAGCCCGTTGGAGGCGCCGTCCTGGTTGACGGCCGAGCCGCGCACCACGGCGAGCACCCGCCGGCCGTCCCGGCGCGCCTCGGACAGCCGGGCGAGCACCAGCAGTCCGGCGCCCTCGCCCCAGCCGACCCCGTCGGCGGCCGCCGAGAAGGCCTTGCACCGGCCGTCCGGGGCGAGGGCGCGCTGGCGCGAGAAGCCGAGGAAGGCCGCGGGGGTGGACATCACCGTCACGCCGCCCGCCAGGGCGAGGTCGCACTCGCCGCGGCGCAGCGCCGCGCAGGCCAGGTGGAGGGCGACCAGGGAGGAGGAGCAGGCGGTGTCGACGCTGACGGCGGGGCCCTCCAGGCCGAAGGCGTAGGCGAGTCGGCCGGAGAGGACGCCGGGGGCGCTGCCGCTGAACAGGTAGCCCTCGAAGTCCTCCCGGGGCAGCTGCGGCCGGCTGCCGTAGTCGTTGTACATCACCCCGGCGTACACGCCGGTGCGGCTGCCGCGGAGGGCCTCCGGCGGGATTCCGGCGCGTTCGCAGGCCTCCCAGGCGATTTCCAGCAGGATGCGCTGCTGGGGGTCGGTGCCGAGGGCTTCCCGGGGGGACATCCCGAAGAATTCGGCGTCGAACCGATCGGCGTCGTACAGGAATCCGCCCTGTTCGACGTAGCTGGTGCCGACGGCGTCGGGGTCGGGATGGAACAGGGAATCGAGCGGCCAGCCCCTGTTCGACGGGAATCCGGCGACCGCGTCGACCCGGTCGGCGACCAACTGCCAGAGCTTTTCCGGGGAATCGGCGCCGCCGGGGTAGCGGCAGGCCGCGCCGAGGACCGCGATCGGCTCCGACTGCCGTTCCTCCAGGGCGCGCAGGCGTTCCCGGGTGTCGACGGCGTCGGCGACCACGCGCTTCAAGTACTGGCGCAGGGTGTCATTGTCGGCCACGTGGGTCTCCGGTCCTGGGCGGGCGGGCAGGGCGGCGCGACGTCGGACGATCGCGCACGCACCCTAGCCGGGCATCCGATCTCTATCAGATCTGACCCACCGTCAACATTGCGAGCAGGAAAGTATGCAGAGCAGGCAATCGGCCTGGTGTTTCCGACAATTCGTCAAAAGCGAACAACATCGGCGAGTTCGGATACGATCACCGGGCCTTCCCCCACCCGCTCCGATACCTCGGGAACGCTCTTGGCACTCGGCAGGTCGTCCCGGCTGCCCTCGCTCACCGGTCTGCGTTTCGTCGCGGCCGCGGCCGTCGTCGCCCAGCACGCCAGCCTGATCTGGACCCACGGGCACGGCGAGAGCGCCACCCTGCTCCGCCTCGGGTTCGCCGCGGTGACGTTCTTCTTCCTGCTCAGCGGCTTCCTGCTGGCCTGGGCCTGGCGGCCCGGGCAGCCCGTCCCGGTGTTCTGGCGCCGCCGGGTGGCCCGGATCCTGCCCACCCACCTGGTGACCCTGCTGCTCGGGGTGCTGCTGCTGGCCGCCGCCGGGCGGGCCGTGCCGCTGTGGGCCTGGCTGCCGAACGCGCTGCTCGTCCAGACCTGGTCACCCGGCTTCGACCTGCTGGACCCCGGGGTGAACGGGGTGTCCTGGTCGCTCTGCTGCGACCTGCTCTTCTACCTGCTGTTCCCGGTCATCGCCCGGCGGGCGGCCGCGATCGGCTCCGCACACCTCTGGGCCTGGGCGGCGGCGGCCGTCGCGGCCGCCGTGCTGATCCCGGTGCTGCTCACGGCGGCGCGGCCCGGAAGCGACGGGCCTTCCTTCGGGCTCGGCGTGACGCTCCGCCAGATCTGGCTCTGCTACACCTTCCCCCCGGCGCGGCTGCCGGAGTTCCTGTTCGGCGTGGTGCTGGCCCGGCTGGTCCGGGAGGGCCGGCTCGACGGCGTCCGGACCTGGCACGGCGCCGCCGCGTTCACCCTGCTCTACCCGCTCGACCAGCTCTCCCCGCTGCTGTTCGGCGTCGCCGCGATCACCGTCCTGCCGCTGGGCGCGCTGATCGTGGGCGCCGCCAACGCCGACCGGCTGGGCCGGCCGTCCCGGCTCGCCCACCCGGCGGCCGAGCACCTGGGCGCCCTCTCGCTGACGCTGTACCTGTCGCACTACCTGGTGATCGAGTACGGCGACGCGCTGCTCGACCCGTACGGCACCGCCGACGGGCTCCGGCCGCTGCTGTACACGGCCGTCCTGGTGGCCGGATCACTGGCGGCGGCCTGGCTGCTGCACGCCCTCGTCGAGGAGCCGATGGTCCGCGCGCTGAACGAGCCCCGCCGCCGCACCGCACCCGTCACCCTGCCGGACCGCCCGAAGGAGACCTCGTGACGACCGACCGCCGCCCTGCCCCTGCCGCCGCTACCGCCCCCGCCCCCGTCGCCGTGCTCGGCCTCGGCCTGATGGGCACGGCGCTCGCCGACGCCTTCCTGGCCGCCGGGCACCGCACCACCGTCTGGAACCGCACCGCCGCCCGTGCCGACGGCCCGGCCGCCCGGGGCGCCCACCGCGCCGCGACGCCCGCGGAAGCGGCGGCCGCCGCACCGCTGGTCGTGCTCTGCCTCGGCGACCACCACGCCGTCGGCGAGGTCCTCGACGCCGCCGGGGACGCCCTGGCCGGCCGGGTCCTGGTCGACGTCACCTCCGGCACCTCCGCGGACGCCGCCGCCGTCGCCGAGGCGGCGGCCCGGTACGGCGCCCGGAGCCTCGACGGCGCCCTGCTGGCCACCCCCGACGCCATCGGAGCCGCCGGGACCGTGGTGCTCTACAGCGGCCCCGAGGCGGCCTTCCGCACCCACGAGGCGGCCCTGACCGCGCTCGGCGGCTGCCCCACCTACCTCGGCGACGGCCCCGGGCTCGCCTCGCTGCACGACGTCGCCCTGCTGGCCGTGCTGTGGTCCGGACTCAACGGCTTCCTCCACGCGGCGGCGCTGCTGCGCACCGCCGGGATCGGCGCGACGGACTTCGCGCCGACCGCCGAGCTGCTGTTCGGCGGCATCGGCGCCTTCCTGGCCCGCTACGCCCGGCAGGTCGACGAGGGCGACTACCCGGCCGAGGACTCGGCGCTGCGCACCCACCTGGCGGCCGCCCGCCACCTGCTGGACGAGAGCGAGCGGCGCGGCCTCAACCCGGTCCTGCCCCGGCAGCTGACGGCCGTGATGGAGGCGGTCGCCGCGCGCGGGTACGCCGACGACAGCTACGCCGCCGTCGTGGAGCATCGGCGACGGCCCCGGGCTCGCCTCGCTGCACGACGTCGCCCTGCTGGCCGTGCTGTGGTCCGGACTCAACGGCTTCCTC
>NZ_JBHZCN010000063.1:21510-57468 GCF_042755465.1 Kitasatospora sp. NPDC059160
CTTACCCCCCCCCCCCCCGGGGCCGCCCCGCGGGGGCGCCCCCGCCCCCCCGCCCCCCCCCGCGGCCGGTCCTCAGGCCCCGGCCGCCGCCTCCCGCAGCCGTCCCGCGCCGATCAGTTCCGCCACCAGGGCGATGTCCCGCTCCATCCCGCGGTCCCGGTCCAGCACCGGCGACACGGCGCGCACCACCGCGTGCACGACCGCGGTCGGACCGCTGAGCCGCTCGGGGCCGCGCAGGTCGGCGGCCTGGCAGAGCGCCAGCAGGTGGATCGCGGCCACCTCGCGCACCAGCTCGACGACCGTCCGGGCGTCCCGGGCGGCGATGGTGCCCATGCTGACCTTGTCCTGGTTGTGGGCCTCGGTGGAGCGGGAGAACGAGGTCGCGGGCATGGTCAGCTTGAGCGCCTCGGCGACCAGCGAGGAGGCCGCCAGCTGCAGGGACTTGAAGCCGTGGTGCAGGCCCGCCTCCCAACTGTCGTCCGGGAAGCGCGGGATGAGGTTGGCGGTGAGTCCGTTGTTGTACTTCTCGTCCACCACCAGCTGCAACTGCCGTTCCAGCAGGTCGCCCACGCTGGCGACGGCGGTCTTGAGCGAGTCCATCGCCTGGCCGATGTGCCCGCCGTAGAAGTTGCCGCCGTTGACGACCACGCCCGCGTCGGCGTCGAACAGCGGGTTGTCGTTGGAGGAGTTGATCTCCACGTGGGTCCAGTCGGCGGCGAACGCGAGGGTGTCCCGCAGCACGCCGTTGACGTGCGGGGCGCAGCGGATCGAGTACCGGTCCTGGACGGCCTCGGCGAGCCGCCGGTAGCCCGTCCCGTCGGGCATCGGGTCGGCCGGGCCGCCCTCCTGGTCGCCCTCGTACGGGCCGTCGCCGAGCCGGCCGAGCAGCCGCCGCACCGTCCGGGCGGAGTCGGCGGTGCCCGGGTGCGGCTTGTGGTCGAAGACGAACGGGTCGAAGTGGCGCGGGTTGCCGTTCAGGACCTGGGAGGCGAGCGCCGTGCACAGGTCGGCGGCGAAGGCCAGTTCGGTCGCGTCGCGCAGGGCCAGGACGGCGAAGCCGGCCATGAAGGAGGTGCCGTTGACCAGCGCCAGCCCCTCCTTGGAGGCCAGCACCACCGGCTCCAGGCCCTCCTCGGCGAGGGCCTCGGCGGCGGGCCTGGCCTCGCCCCGGTGCAGCACCGTCCCGTGGCCGGTGAGCATCGCCCCGAGGTAGCTGAGCGGGACGAGGTCGCCGCTGGCGCCCACCGAGCCGCGCTCCGGCACCACCGGCAGGATGTCCTGCTCCAGGCAGTCCAGCAGGAGTTGGACGACCTCCGGGCGGATGCCGGAGTTGCCGCGCGCCAGGCAGTTCGCCCGGGCGATCACCGTCGCCCGCACCACCTCGGGTGAAGCCGCCGGTCCCAGGCCGCAGTTGAAGCCGCGGATCAGGTTGGCCTGGAGC
Source organism: Kitasatospora sp. NPDC059160 (assembly GCF_042755465.1). Classification (NCBI taxonomy): domain Bacteria; kingdom Bacillati; phylum Actinomycetota; class Actinomycetes; order Kitasatosporales; family Streptomycetaceae; genus Kitasatospora; species Kitasatospora sp. NPDC059160. The sequence goes on from NZ_JBHZCN010000063.1 coordinate 22,952, forward strand.
GCCTCGACCTTGCGCGGCGAGATCTGCCGGGTGTTGCTGTCGCCGAAGCCGGAGGTGACGCCGTACACCCGCTGCCCGGAGTCGACGATCGCGTTCTTGAGGTCCACCGACCGCTTCATCCGGTGCACCGCGCCGTCCGACAGCGCCACCCGCCACGCCTTCGGGCGACGGGCGGCCGCGGCGGTCTCCTTGACGGTGAGCGAGCGGCCGTCGAGCAGCAGGTCCGCTCTGGGGGCACGGGACGTGGCCGGACGGTCCTGGACCCACTGCGAACGCTGCGTGCTGTCGGACGACAACTCAACTCTCCTGTCTGCGGGCGACCCGGAGCACCCGCCACGGCCGAGGGGGCGGAACGGGGTGGGCCGGGGGTGGAACGGGGGTCCGAGGACGGGTCCGCGCGCGGGTGCGGCCGACCGGAACCTCGACTCCCCCCTGTTGACCTCCTATCACCCTACGTCACCACGATCGGCCCGCCGTACCACGACGTGTCCCCTTCCGGGGGGAGCCGCCGCCGCTCACACGGTGCGCAGATGGATCCGCCGAGGGGCCGGGCAGCCGCCGCACCGACTTCCGGTGCCGCGACGGACACCCGTCCGCAACACTCCTTCGCATACACTCCGTAATTGCACCGTTCCGTGCTGTCATGGCTCTGCAAATCCCCCACACCCATCGCGCCCCGCGCGGGAAGGCAGACCCATGGGCAGACCCAGATTCACGACCGCGGCGACGACCGTCCTCCTGACGGCTTCGGCACTGCTCGCCACCGCGGGCGGCCAGGCCCACGCCGAGGCCGGCCAGGACACCATCACCATGCTCAAGCAGGAGAAGTCCCAGTGGTGCTGGGTCGCCTCCGGCCTGACCATCGCCAAATTCCATGGCTACGGCACCACCCAGGCCGACTTCTGCACCCGGGCCCAGCCCTACTACGGCTGCAACAACCAACCGGCCACGCTCGACGACATGGCCAAGGGCTGGAAGAGCCTCGGCATGACCAACCTCGGCACGGGCCTGAACAGCGCGGCCACCTTCAACCAGGTCTACACCGACGTCAAGGCGGCCCGGCCGGTCGCCGCCCGGATCGGCTGGACCTCCGGCGGCGGCCACATGAACGTGGTCTACGGCTTCGACACCTCGAAGAACACCGTCGCGGTCGCCGACCCGTGGCCGGACACCGCCACCTACACCTGGTGGAACTACGCCGACTACGTCAGCAACAGCTCGTTCAAATGGACCCATTCCCGGATCGGCATCTCCAGGTGAGGCGGACGGCCATGCACAGCACCACGACACCCGCCGGGCCGGCGAGCACCCGCCGCATCCGCCTGGCCGCCCTGCTGGCGGCCGGCGCCTGCGCGCTGCTGCCGCTCGCCGGGCCCGTCCACGCGGCCCCGGCCAAGGACCCGCTCCCGGCGGACATCCCGGACTACACGGCCGCCCTGGAACTGGTGAAGTCCGCCGACGTCCGCGACGCCGTCTGCCGCTTCCTCAGTGCCCCACTGCCCCAGAAGGACGCGCCCCCGGCGGCACAGACGATCCCGGACCAGGCCGAGCCGTGCGCGGGCCTGCCGGCCTTCACCGTCGACAACCCCCTGGCCCTGAACGAGCTCACCCCCGGGTTCGTCGCCGGGACGGCCCTGCCGCTCGCCTCCCAGGCGATCCGGCTGAGCTACCTGGTCTCCGCCCTGAACACCACGGTCAACGGGCGCAACGCCACCGTCCTGCTCGCCCCCACCGAGGGCGGGGGCTGGCACCTGGCCGGCGTGCGCGACGGCAACAGCGACGCCGCGTACGCCGGAAGGGCCACGCCCGGGACGCTGGTCTTCAGCGAGCCGCAGATCCGCGGCTGGTACCAACTGCGGCTCAGCACGGTGGAGCCGCTCAACGACCAGGCGCGGCAGGGGCTGGACGGCCGGCCCTCGGCCTCGCTGAGCGAGTACCAGAAGCTGGTCAAGGCCCGCTACGCCGACAAGCTGCCCGGCTCGGAGTACGCCGCCGCCGGGATGTCCAGCGGCTACGGCACGGCGGCGCGGACGGCGGCGGCCCCGTCCGTCGCGCCCGTCGTGATCGGCGGCGCGGCCGCGGCCCTGGCGCTGGCGGGCGGCGTCCTCGCCTTCCGCCGCCGTCGCAGCGGCACTCGCTGACCTGCGCGCTCCTCGCCCCGCTGGTCCGCCCCCTCCGGGGCCGGACCGGCGGGGCGTCGGCATGTCGGCCGGGGGCGCGGGCCGCATCCGTCCTGCCCCTGCCGTTTCCGGGGCGGCTGGGCTACCTTTACCGACAGAGTGTCGGGAAGTCGTGAACTTAGGTTAGGCTAACCAAAACTCGCGGGGTCCTTCCGCCCCGGCCGCATCCGATCCCTGGAGGCCGCATGCCCACGCCCGAGCCCGTCCCCTTCTCCACCGTGCTCCGCACCGCCAGCAGCGAGGAGCACGAGGCCGCGGAGCACTCCTCGTTCATGAGCCGCCTGCTGGGCGGGCAGCTCGGGATCGACGCCTACGCCGAGCTCACCGGCCAGCTCTGGTTCGTCTACCGGGCGCTGGAGGAGCGGGCCGAGCAGCTCGCGGAACACCCGCTGGCGGGCCCGTTCATCGACCCGGCGCTGCTGCGCACCGCCGCCATCGAGCGCGACCTGGCCCACCTGCGCGGGCCCGACTGGCACACCGGACTCGCACCGCTGCCCGCCACCGCCGCGTACGTGGCGCGGATCGAGGAGCTGGCCGCCGAGTGGCCGGCCGGCTACCTCGCCCACCACTACACCCGGTACCTGGGCGACCTGTCGGGCGGCCAGATCATCCGGGGCCTGGCCGAGAAGGCCTGGGGCTTCGAGCGCAAGGGCGACGGCGTGCGGTTCTACGTCTTCGAGGACGTCACCAACCCGGCTGCCTTCAAGCGCGACTACCGGTCCAAGCTGGACGCGGCGGGCGCCGCGATGGACGAGGTGGAGCGGCGCCGGGTGGTCGAGGAGTGCAAGCGGGCCTTCGTGCTCAACGGGGCCGTCTTCCACGACCTCGACGGCCGCTACCCGTTGAGCGCCTGACCGTCCGGAGCTGCGTCCGGAACCGGGCCGCCCGGACACCCGCCGCGAACGCACCGGCCCCCGCGAGTACCCACTCGCGGGGGCCGGTGCGCGTTCCGCTCCGGGATCAGGCCCGCACCGCGCCACGGCGGTTGCGCACCAGGACGGTGGCGCTGCCGCCCACCAGCAGCAGTCCCGCCGCGGTGGCCAGCAGCGGAACCACCGGGGTGTCCGCGCCGGTCGCGGCCAGCGCACCGGTGCCGGCGCCGCTCAGCGCGGTGGTGGTGAGCGAGGCGCCGCCGCCCGCGCCGCTGCCCGCCCCACCGCCGGAACCCTGGCTGCCCGAACCCTGGCCCCCCGCGGCCGGGTTGCCGCCGCCGGTCGTACCGGAGGAGCCGGCGGGCGGCAGCTTGGCGTCCTTGTCGAAGGCCAGGGTCGCGCTCACCGGGTCCAGGGCCGTACCCGCAGGGTAGTTGGAGAACACCGGGACGCCCTCGGCGGTCAGCGTGGCCGGGACGCCGGTGAGGGTGACGACGCCGTCGACCGGCTTCAAGGCGGCGGCGGGGACGTCGAGCTTGGCGATCCGCGCGCCGGTCAGCACGGTCGACCGGCCGTCCGGGGACTTGCCGTTGACGTCGGCGGTGAGGAAGGCGCCGTCCTTGTCGATGACCAGACCCGGCTTGGAGAGCGTGGTGTCGAGCGCCCAGCCGTCCTTGCCCGGGTGGCCGAGGAAGCGGACCGAGCCGGTGTAACCGGCGGTGAGCGTGTGGTCGGCGGTGTTGTACGTGCCGGTGGCACCGCCGAAGCGGTAGTCGGCCGCGCCGCCGCCGAACTCGACCTTCCCGGCGGCCATCGGGGATTCGAGGTACTTGCGGAAGCTCTCCTTGACCGTCCAGTTCAAGGTGCCGTTCAGTACGGGCAGACGGTCGGAGCCGGTGACGGGGGTGCCGGTCGGCAGGGGTGTCGCGGGGGCCGTGGCGGTCGGCGAGGCGGTGGCCGTGGCGGTCGCGGTCGGCGAGGCGGTCGCCGACGGCGAGGCGGTGGCGGACGGCGTGCCGGTCGGCTGCGCCGTCGGCGAAGCGGTGGCGGACGGGGTGGCCGTCGCCGTCGGAGTGGGCGTCACCGGGCCCTGCTTGAGCAGCAGCGACAGCGGGTCCATGTCCGTTCCCGCCCCGTAGAAGCCCGCGAAGGCCTTGGCGCCCTGCTCGGTGAGCTTCGCGCCGGTCGGCACCCCGGTGGTGGTGTCCCGCCCGACGGTGAAGGTCACCAGCGGCACGTCGTCGCGCCGGGTGATCTCGGAGGCGCCCACCGTCTCCTTGGCGGCCGTGTCGGCCGTGAGGGTGCCGGTGGTGCCCGAGGTAACGATCCTCAGGTCGCTGAGCGCGAGGTCCAGCGCGCCGTGGTGGGCGGTGAAGTGCACGCCGCCGGTGAACGAGGACTTGAGCGCGTGGGTGCCGAGGTCGTAGGTGGCGTTCGCCAGCCCGAAGTGGAAGGTGCCGTCGGCGTTGCGGGTCGCGCCGCCGGTCGGCTCGACCGCGCCGCCCTGGGAGGCCGGTCCCTCGATGTAGCTGCGGAAGCTGGCCTTCACCCCCCAGTCCAGCGCGCCGGTGTCGTAGCTGACGCTGCCCGGGGCGCCGCCGGCGAAGGCCAGCGCGGGGGCGCCGAGGGCGGTCAGGCCGAGGCCGGCGGTGGCGGCGGCCAGAGCGGCGAGCCGAGTGCGGTTGCGGGACATGGTGATGCTCCGTTCAGGTGACGGGGGGGACACGGGGGACGGGGACAAGGGGGACGGGGGCAGGACGGGAAGGGGGACGGCTCAGGCCGACTGGTCCGCGTCCGGCGCGGCGGCCGAGCGGCGGCGGCGCAGCAGCAGCCCGCCGGTCACGGCGAACGCGGCGACCAGCACCGCGCCGCCCGCCGTGGCGGCCACCGGGAAGCCGCCCGTGGAGGAGTCCGCGGCGGCCGCGACCGGCGAGGCGGCCGGGCTCACCGGGGTGGCCTCAGCGGCCGGGGTGGCCGGGGCGCTGCCGAGGTCGGGCAGCGAGGGCAGGGCGGCGGCCGGGTCGAGGGCGACGGCGAAGCTCAGCGGGTCCATCTCGGTCCCCGCCGGGTAGAGGCCGCCGAAGGCCTTGGCGCCGCCGTCGGCGAGCTTGAGCGGCAGTTCGACGGCCTTGAGCAGGCCGCCCTCCGGCTTGAGGCCGGCGGCGTCGAAGGTCGCCAGTTCGACGCCGGTCAGCTGCTGGGTGGCGCCGTCCGGGGTGCGTCCGGAGACGTCGGCGAGCAGGCGGCCCCGGCCCTCGGCCACGCTGACGGCCGGGTCGGCCAGGGTGAGGTCCAGGCCGTAACCGTCGCCACTGCGCAGACCGGTGAAGCGGACGGTACCGGTGAAGCCGGCGGTGAGTTCGCCGGTGCCGGGGTCGTAGCTGCCCTTGGCCGGGGTCCAGCGGTAGAAGGCGCCGCCGTCGGCCGCGCCGCCGCCGAGCTCCCAACGGCCCTGGGCGATCGTGCCGGTGACGTAGTCGCGGAAGGTGCGGCGCACGCCCCAGTCGAGGGCGCCGTTGCCGAACTCGGTCCGCGCGGGCGCCTGGGCGGCCGGCTGTGTGGCGGTCGCGGCCGGGGACGCAGCCGTGGGTGTCGCGCCCTGGCCGGTACCCGGCGTCGTGCCCGGGGTGGCGCCGGGCGCGGCCGCCGCCGGACTCGGCTGCGCGGCGGGCAGGTTGACGGAGAGGCTGAGCGGGTCCAGGGCCGTACCGGCCTGGTAGAAGTTGCCGAAGGCCTTCGCCCCGGCGTCGGTGAGAGTAGCCGGGACGTTGGCGAGGTTCAGCGTCCCGGCGGCGCCGCGCAGGTCGACGCCGGCCAGCGAGAGCTCGGCCAGTTTGGCCTGGCCGGCGGTGCCGACCTGGCCGGTCTCCTTGGACTTGCTGCTGACGTCGGCGTACAGCCCGGCCGCGCCACCGGGGGCGGCCCGGAAGGTGAGCCGCCCGAGGCTCAGGTCGAGCGCGTTGCTGCCGTTCTCCTGGTGCCCGGTGAAGCGGACCCCGCCGGAGAAGGCCGCGGTCAGCGCGCCGGTGGCCGGGTCGTAGGTGCCGTTGGCGGAGTGGAACCGGAAGGTGTTGCCGCCGACCGTGGCCGCGCCGCCGGTGAGCGCCCAACTGCCCTTGGCGATGGGCCCGGTGACGTAGGTCAGGAAGGACTGTCTGATCCCCCAGTCCAGCCGCCCGCCGGAGACCTTGCCTTCGGCGGCCACCGCCGGGGACGGCGAGAGGACCACCGCCGACAGGGCGGCGAGTACGGCCACCAGGGTGGCGGCCAGGCGGCGGAGCCGGCTGGGCAGGGACACGCGGATCACTCCTCGGAAGGACACGGCCGTGCGGGCAGGGAGGACCCTGCGGGCAGGCACGACAGGCAGGCACGACGCGCAGGCACGGCGGGACGGGCCGTGCGGGCACGACGGAGAAGGGGTGGCCGGGAAACCGACCCCCTTGCGGGATTTAGGTAAGGCTAACCTAATATGTGAGTCAAGAGCCCCGCCACCCGGCCTCCCCGGCCGGAGCGGACGACAACACCCCACGAAGGGAAGCCCGTTGAGCAGCAGTACGACCCGACCCCAGGTGGCCCGCGGGCCAGCCCTCCTGCTGCTACTCCTCGGCCTGGTGCTCGCCCTCACCGCTTGCAGCACCGCTCCTCGCACCGGCACCGCCACCGGCGGAACGACGGCCGGGGCCACCCGCTCCCCCGACGCGGTCGAGCCACTGCCCGTCGAACCCGTCCCCCGCCTCCCGGCCACCACCGCCTCCGCCGACGGCCGCCAGGTCACCGTCACCAGCGCCGAGCGGATCATCCCGCTCAACGGCAGCCTCGCCGAGCTGGTGTTCAGCCTCGGCCTCGGCCCCAAGGCGGTCGCCCGGGACGTCTCCACCACCTTCCGGCAGGCCGCCGCCCTGCCGGTGATCACCCAGGCCCACGAGGTCTCCGCCGAGGGCGTGCTGTCCCTGCACCCGACCGTCGTCCTCGCCGACCGCTCCACCGGCCCGGCCGAGGCGATCGACCAGATCCGCGCGGCCGGCGTCCCGCTGCTCGTGCTGGACGACGCCAAGCGCCTCGCCGACGTCGGCCCGCGCATCGACACCGTCGCCGCCGCACTCGGAGTCCCGGACGCCGGGCGGCAGTTGAAGGAGCGCACCGAGCAGCGGATCGCCGCAGCCGAGGCCGCCGTACCGGCCGGCGGCAGCCGGCCCAAGGTGGCCTTCCTCTACCTGCGCGGCAGCGCCTCCGTCTACCTGCTCGGCGGCCCCGCCTCCGGCGCCGGCTCGCTGATCGAGGCGGTCGGCGGCGAGGACGCCGGCACCGCCGCCGGACTCACCGGCGACTTCACCCCGCTCACCAGCGAAGCCCTGGTCAAGGCCGCGCCCGACGCGATCCTGGTGATGAGCAAGGGACTCTACTCTGTCGGCGGCGTCGACGGGCTGCTCAAGCTCCCCGGCGTCGCCCAGACCCCGGCCGGGCTGGACCGCCGGATCGTCTCCATCGAGGACGGCCAACTGCTCAGCTACGGCCCGCGCACCCCCCAGGTGCTCCGGGAGATCACCGCCCAGCTGCACCCGGCAGGCGCCAAGTGACCACCGCCGTACGGGAGAAGAACGCGGCGCAGAGCCGGCCGAAGGCCCGCCCCGGCCCCTCCCGCAGCACCCTGATCACCGTCGTGCTCGCCACCGCCCTGGTGCTCTGCGCCCTGCTCGCGGCCGGCACCGGCGCCTACCGCATCCCGCTCGGCGACATCCTCGGCTCCGCCGCCCACCGCCTCGGCCTCGGCGGGCACGCCCTGGAGCGCGTACCCGAATCGGTGCTGTGGAACGTCCGGCTGCCCCGGGTGGTGCTCGCCCTGCTGGTCGGCGGCTCGCTCGGCTGCGCCGGCGCCCTGATGCAGGGCGTGTTCGGCAACCCGCTCGCCGAGCCCGCCGTGATCGGCGTCTCCTCCGGCGGCGCGGTCGGCGCGGTGGCCTGCATCGTGCTCGGTCTGGACGCCCTCGGCGGCTGGACGGTCACCGTGTTCGCCTTCGCCGGCGGGCTGTCGACGGTCTTCGCGGTCTACCTGATGGCCCGGGCCGGCGGCCGGACCGAGGTGGTCACGCTGATCCTCACCGGGGTCGCGGTGAACGCCTTCTGCGGCGCGCTGATCGGCCTGCTGCTGTTCACCGCCGACTCCGCCGCGATCAGCCAGGTGACTTTCTGGCAGCTCGGCTCGCTCTCCCAGGCCACCTGGGGCAAGGTGCTCGCCGTCCTGCCCTTCGCCGTCGTCGGACTCACCGTCGCCCCGCTGTACGCCCGCAAGCTGGACCTGCTGGCGCTCGGCGAACGCCCCGCCCGCCACCTCGGGGTGGACGTCGAGCGGATGCGGCTCACCCTGATCGCCGTGGTCGCCCTGCTCACCGCGGCGGCCGTCGCGGTCAGCGGCATCATCGGCTTCGTCGGCCTGGTCGTCCCCCACCTGCTGCGGATGCTGGCCGGGCCCGGCCACCGCTTCCTGCTGCCCGCCTCGGCCCTCGGCGGGGCACTCGTCCTGGTCGCCGCCGACCTCGCCGCCCGCACCCTCGCCGCCCCGGCCGAACTGCCGCTCGGGGTGCTCACCGCCCTGATCGGCAGCCCGTTCTTCTTCTGGCTGCTGCGCCGGACCCGGACCAAGCAGGGAGGCTGGGCATGAGGCTGCACCGGTCCCGCCCCGTCCCCGAACGCCCTCTGCCCGGCTCCGAGTTGCTCGCCGCCGAGGCGGTCCGACTGACCGTCGGCGGCCGCCCGCTGCTGGCCGGCGCCTCGGTCCGGGTCACCGCCGGGGAGGTGGTCGCGCTGCTCGGGCCGAACGGCGCGGGCAAGTCCACCCTGCTCTCCGTCCTCGCCGGGGACGCCGCCCCGCAGGGCGGCACCGTCACCCTGCGCGGCCGCCCGCTGGCCGACTACGGCGCGGCCGAACTCGCCCTGCACCGGGCGCTGTTGCCGCAGTCCGCCACGCTGTCCTTCCCGTTCCCCGCCGACCGGGTGGTCCGGATGGGCCGCGCCCCCTGGACGGGGACGGCGGCCGCCGCCGAGGACGAGGCGGTGGTCGCCGAGGCGATGGCCGCCACCGAGTCCACCCCCTTCGCCGGGCGGCCCTTCACCGCCCTGTCCGGCGGCGAACGGGCCCGGGTCGCGCTCGCCCGGGTGCTCGCCCAGCGCACCCCGCTGCTGCTCCTGGACGAGCCCACCGCCGCCCTCGACCTGCGCCACCAGGAACTGGTGCTGCGGATCGCCCGGGAGCGCGCCGCCGCCGGGGACGGCGTGGTCGTGGTGCTCCACGACCTGTCCCTGGCGGCCGCCTACGCGGACCGGGTGGTCCTGCTGACGGACGGCAGCACGATCGCCGACGGCCCGGTCGCCGAGGTGCTGCGCGCACCGCTGCTCAGCGAGGTGTACGGCCACCCCGTCGAGGTGCTGCCCCACCCGCGCACGGGGGTGCCGCTGGTCCTGCCGGAACGGACCGGCGGGGCCCGCCCCTGACCCTCCGGCAACAGAAGGCAGCGCGGCCCGTGCCCCCGATCGGGGTACGGGCCGCGCTGCCGCGGGGGCCGGGTCAGTGCCGGTCGGCCGGGACGCAGCGGAAGGCGGCCGCGTCGGCGACGTCACCGTGGCCGCTGTAGCGGGAGACCAGCGGGTAGGCGCACAGGTTGCGGCTGACCGTACGGCCGTCCGCGGTGTTCAGGGTGGCGGGCAGCGTCTGCGGCGCCTTGCCCTGTTCGACCCAGGCGGTCAGCGCGGCGAGGTCGTCGGTGCGGCCGCTGGGACCGTTGAGCCCGCAGTGGGCCGCGCCCGGCACCAGGAACAGCCGGTAGAAGTCGTCGACCTGCTGCGCGCCGCCCAGCTCCCGCTCCACCTGCTTGCGGTAGCGCACCGTACCGTCGGCCGGGATGAACTCGTCGGCCGAGCCGTGCCAGCTGAGGAGCTTTCCTCCGGCGTCGCGGAAGGCGGAGAGGTCCGCGTCGTCGGTGCCGATGACGTCGTCGTACTCGGCCACCGACTGCTGGAACAGCTCGGTGAAGCGCGCGGTGGTGAGGGTGGTGACGTCGAGCGAGGGCTGCTCGGCCACCCAGGTGGACACCCACGCGGCGGGCACCGGGAACGGCGCGCCCACCGGCTTGCCCGACGGGTCCGTGGTGTGCCCCGCGAGGGCGCTCAGCTGGGCGCCCTTGGGCACCCCGGCCCACAGCCGGCGGCCGTCGGTGGTGCGCGGCCCGTCCCAGATCCGGCGGACCACCTCGGCGTCGGCCTCGGTGATCGTCACCTTCCTGCCCTCGCACTCGACGGTGGTGCCGATCAGCCGGCGCGGGTTGAAGCCGCACTCGTCCGGCCGGGACACCAGGCCGTCCCGGGCGCCGTCGAGCCCGTCGCAGGCCTGGACGGCGGCGGCGGTGAAGGCGTCGAACTCGCAGGCGGTCGGGTAGGTGTGCTGCTCGTTCATCACCACCTGCGGCCAGAGCGTGGCGACCTCGAACTCCGCCCAGTGCACGGCGGGCGCGTTGGCCAGGATGCCGTTGTAGTCCTCCGGGTACTTCTGCGCCTCCGCGTACCCCTGGCGCCCGCCGGTCGAACAGCCGTTGAAGTAGGAGTACGCGGCGGCCCGCTGGTAGTGGCCGGCGATGACGTCCTTGGCGACGACCGCCGCCTCGTGCTCGGAGCGGGACGCGAAGTTCTCCAGCAGCGCCGCGTCGACCGTGCCGTCGGCCTTCAACCCCCAGTGGCTGTCGAGGTACGTACCGACGCCGGCATCCGTGGTGGCGGCGGCGTAGCCGCTCTTCACGGCGAGGGCGAGCTTGCTGCCGTAGTCACCGGCGGCGTAGGCCTGGCCGCCGATCGTCTGCAGCCGGCCGTTCCAGGTCTGCTGCGGCAGCCAGACCCGCACCTTGGCGTGGTCGCCCTGGCCGGGGTGGGTGAGGGTGACCGTGACGTCGCAGAAGGCGGGGACGTCGGGGACGTGGTCGGCGCCCAGCGGGAACACCGCGGGCACGTCGACCGTGCCCGCCGGGTGGGCGACGGCGGTGACACCCTCCACCTGTGTCCCGTCGGGGGCCGTCACCGCGGGGGCGGCGCAGCTGGTGGCGGTGAGCGGCGCGGTGTCGGCCAGGGCGCCGGGCGCGTAGAGCACGGCGGCGAGGGACATGCCGACCGCGAGGGCGGTCAGGGAGCGTTTCATCGGGAGTTCCGTCCAGGTGTGTGAAGTGGTCTTGGGTGTAACGGGGTTGACGGTCCGGGCCGGATCCGGCCCGCCGTCAGGCGTGGTCGCGCGGGGCGGCTTCGGCGCCGGCTCGCTCCTCCGGCAGCCAGTGCGGGTGCTCACGACGCGCCCAGCTGCGGCTGACGTGGCCGGTGCGCATGCCCCGGCGCGACTCCGGGTCCCGCAGGGCCCGGCGGGTGTGCCCGATCAGGACCGCGACCACCGCCCAGGCGAGGCAGTCGTGGACGAAGATCGCGCTGGTCCGGGAGACGGCCGGCAGCAGCCCGGTGAACCACATCAGCAGTCCGGTCGCCGCCATCACCAGGACCGCGCCGGCGATCCAGCCCGCGTAGAGCTTCTGCCCCGCGTTGAACTTGCCCGCCGGGCGGTCCTGCGGCCCGCTCAGGCGGCGGCGCGCGGCCCGCAGCCACTGCCGGTCGTACGGGGCGAAGCGGTTCAGCCGGCGTAGGTCGGCGCGGACGGCACGGGAGAACAGGCCGAGCAGGAGCGGCACCGGCAGCAGGACGCCGGACCACTCGTGCAGGGTGACCATCAGGTGCCGCCGCCCGACGAGTTGGGCGAGCGGACCGAGGTAGAGGCAGGCTCCGGCGGCCAGGCAGAGCAGCATCAGCAGTCCGGTGCTCCGGTGGACCAGGCGCTGCGCCCGGGTGAACCGGCGGACCCGGTCGCCCGGTTCGGGCAGCACCGGTTCGGGCAGCACCGGTTCGGGCCGCGCGGGTTCAGGCGCTGCGGTCGGCGCCGTCGAGCCAGCCGTCGACCGCATAGCCGTACTCCTCCCAGTAGCCGGGGATGACCCGGTCGGTGACGGTGATGCCGGAGAGCCACTTGGCCGACTTGTAGAAGTACATCGGCGCCACGTACAGCCGGGCCGGGCCGCCGTGCTCGTGACTGATCGGCCGGTCCTGCATGGTGAGCGCGACCAGTACGTCCGGGCGCCGGGCCTGCTCCAGGGTGAGGCTCTCGCTGTAGGCGCCGTCGAAGCAGGTGAAGCGGAGCGCCTTGCCCTCGGTGCGCACGCCCGCCGCGTCCAGCAGGTCGGCGAGCCGCACCCCCTGGAAGGGCGTGCCGTCCACCCGCCAGCCGTCGGTGCACAGCACGTCCCGGACGATCCGGGTCTGCGGCAGCGCGCGCAGGTCGGGCAGGGTGTAGCTGCGCGGGCGGTCGACCAGGCCGTCGATCCGCAGGCTGTAGTCGGTCTCGTCCTTGCGCGGCACCGAGCCGACGATGCTGTAGTACCGGAAGCCGCCGGGGTCCGGCAGCAGCCCGGTGAGCCCGGTCGGATCGTGCTGAGAGGCCGCCCCGAGCAGCTTCTCCCACCCGCGCTGGAGCGGGGGCGCGGCGGCGAGTCCGGCCATCCCCGCGGCGAAGGTCCCCAGCAGCATCCGCCGCCCCACCGGTGCCCCTCGGGCATGCCGCTCGTGCTCCTTGGCCATGGTTCCACCCCTGGATCCGAGTAACTGCTCTGAACGGTTATGACGATGGCATCCCACCAGCCCAGCCGTCAACCGCTTCTGGGCTCCCGGCGTGATGGTGCGTCATCAACCACTCACAAACCACCGCAAAGTAGCGACCCGAGCCTGTCGGACACCTGAGAGAGGTAACCTTTCTGAAAGGTTATGAGCGAGGCGAAATGGAGACGACGCAAGCCGCCGGGGGCGACGACGGCCGCGCCCCCGGCCCGGCGTGCGGGCAGGGGGCGCGGGTCTGGTCCGGTCTGGTCAGGGCGGGGTCGGAGCAGGGTCGGGGCGGGGTCAGGTCACCAGGTGACCGGAATCGCGGCGGCCATGATGGCCATCCGGTTCGGGTGCCACGGCACCTCGTCCACCGGCACCGCCAGGCGCAGCCCGGGGAACCGCTGGAGCAGGACCCGGAAGGCCGTGTCGGACTGCCGCCGCACCAGGTGGGCGCCGGGGCAGTGGTGACGGCCGTGACCGAAGCGCAGGTGGGGATTGGGCGAGCGGGCGGGCTCGAACCGCTCGGGGTCGGCGAAGGTGCCGGGGTCGTAGTTCGCCGCGTCCAGGGAGAGCAGGATCAGCTCACCGGCCTTGACCCGCTCGCCGCCCAGCGAGGTGTCCTCGGTGACGAAGCGCGGGATGGCGTTGCCGAGGACGACGCTGCACCGCAGCAGTTCCTCCACGTGCCGGGGTGTCGCCTCCGGGCTCTCCCGCAACTCCGCCATCGCGTCGGGGTGTTGGAGGAGGTTGACGGCGGCGACGCCCAGGAAGCCGGCGAAGTCCTCGTAGCCGCTGACGAACAGCACGGAGACGATGTTGGACAGTTGCTCGTCGCTCAGCCCCTTCGGCCCGGCGGGCCCCTCGGACGGCCGGTCGGCGTTCAGGTCGGCGAGCCGGTCGGCGAGGCCGCGCGGCTGCCCGGGGGTGCGGGCGGCCAGGAAGGCCGCCATGTAGGCGCGGATCTCCTCCCAGTTGACGGCCAGTTCCTCGTCCGAGTACGTGGCCATGGTGAGGTCCTTGTCGGCGCGCTCGGCGAGCCACGCACGGTCCTCGAAGGGCAGACCGAGCAGCCGGCACAGGCACTGTGCGGCGACCCACTCGGCGAAGTGGCGCTGGAGGTCGCCCGGCACGCCCTCGGCGACCATCCGCTCCAGGCCCTCCCGCGTCACCTCGGCGACCCAGTCGGCGGGCAGTGCGGGCTGGTTGCGGCCGAGCGCGGTAAGCACCTCGTCGCGCAGTCCGGCCTGCTGGAGGTAGTTCATCGCGTCCAGCAGTTCGGGCGCCAGGATCGGGGCGTCCTGGGTCGGGCTGTCGGCCTCGCCGAGGACGGAGCGGGCGAAGGCGCGGTCCCGCAGGACGTCGCGGGCCAGCTCGTAGCCGGTGACCAGCCAGGCCTCGCCACCGGCGTTGGTCCTGACCCGGGCGACGGGGCAACGGCTGCGCAGCTCGTCCAGCTCGGGGGCGAGGCGGTCGCCGTCGGTGCTGAACGGGTAGCGGGGCAGCGCCTCCGCGTCCGGGGTGCCGTCCCGGGCCTCGTCGGTGGTGGCGGGCGCCTGGGGTGCGCTCATGCGGCGCGGTCCTTTCTCTACGGAAGCAGGGGTGCGCGGCTGTACGGGAGCAGGGGTGCGCGGCGGGGGTGCCGTCGTCACCAGCGCACCGGCAGCCGGGCGGGTGCACGCAGCGGGGTGGTCTCGTCCCAGGGCAGCGACTCGGCGGGCTCGGCCAGTTCGATGCCGGGCAGCCTCTCCAGCAGCACCTGGATCACCACGGCCAGCTGCATCCGGCTCAGGTGCGCACCGGTGCAGGCGTGCGGGCCGTGGCCGAAGGCGAGGTGCGGGTTGGGCGTGCGGGTGAGGTCGAGGCGGTCGGGGTCGGTGAACGCCTCGGGGTCGCGGTTGGCGGAGGCGGGCACCGGCACGACAGCGTCCCCGGCCCGGATCAGCTGCCCGTGGAGGGTGAGGTCCTCCTCCGCGACGAGGATGTTGATCGCGTTCATCAGCGGTACGTGGCGCAGCAGTTCGTCCACGGCGCCGGCGATCCCGGCGGGTTCCTCGCGCAGCCGGCGCAGCTGGTCGGGGTGGGTGAGGAGGGTGAGCAGGGCGTTCCCGGTGTGCTGCATGTTGGTCTTGTAGCCGGCCATCAGCATGGTGACGACGAAGCTGACCACGTCGTCCCTGTCCAGCTCGCTGCCGGGGCGGCGGGTCTCGGCGAGCAGCAGCCGGATGTAGTCCCCGTCCTGTTTCGGTTCCCCCTCTTCCTCCTCCTTGCGGGTGATCAGCTCGGAGGCGTAGTCCTGGAGGGCGTACAGCGCGGCGAGGATCTCGTCCATGGTCAGCCCGGCGGCGCTGAGCAGGGTGAGGGTGTGCGGGAGGTAGCGGTCGCGGTCCTCGTGCGGGAGGCCGATGGTCTCGCACAGCACGCGCAGCGGCAGCGGTTCGACGTAGCCGGCCACCAGGTCGGCCGTGCGGTCGGGCGATCCGGCCGTCATGGCGTCGAGCAACTCCTCCGCGATGGCGCGGATGCGGGGCCGCATGAACTCCAGGCGCCCGCGGCCGAACAGCGGCAGGACGGCGCGCCGCACCCGCTCGTGGTGCTCTCCCCGCATCTCCAGGAAGGTCGGCAGGCAGGGCGGCGGCGCGTCGTCGCCCTCGACGGGCGGCCAGGCGGACAGCAGGGGCCGCACCAGCCTCGGGTCGGCGAAGGCGGCCCGGGCGTCCGCGTAGCGGCTGAGCAGCCACGCGGTCTCGCCGTTGGGCAACTGCGCCTGGACGACGGGCTGTTCGGCGCGCAGCCGGGCGTAGCCGCAGGGCGGTCCGGCGGTGCCGGGCGTCACCTCGGGGACGGGGATCGGGGCGGGGACGGCGGTGTCGGTCATCGGGTGCCCTCCCGGACGCCGGTGGTGGTGGGGCGCTGGAGGTAGCCGGAGCTGAAGAAGTACTCCAGGTACCGGTCCAGCAGGGCGGCGTCGACCGGCGGGCAGTGCAGCCCGCTGTCGGCCAGGGCGGCCTCGGCGTTGTGCCGGCCGAGCACCGGGAAGGTGCCCTCGAAGTAGAGCTCCTTGACGGACATGTCGGCGGTGCGGCTGCGGTCCACGCACAGCGACACGAAGGGCGCGGTGGCGCTGGTGGGGTTCGCGGCGACGTGGCGCACCAGCTCGTCCACCCACCGCTGGTAGGGCAGCGTGCGCACCGCGCAGCCGGCCGCGCGCATCCGGTCGATGACGTCCGACAGCATCGCGGGACGGGGGTTGGTGAGGTGGTAGGTGCGGCCGTCGGCGTCCCGCCGGGTGGCGATGTGGACGACGGCCTCGGCGAGGTGGTCGACCGGGACGAAGTCCATCGGCAGGGCGATGTCCGGGGCCAGCCCGGTCTCGGCGATCGTCCGGAAGAGCGAGCAGATCGCGGTCTCGGTGTTGCTCACCCCGCTCACCTGCTCCCCCGTCACCTCGTACGGGCGGTGGACGGCCATCGGCAGTCCCTGCTCGGCGGCTCGGCGCAGCACCCCTTCGGCGACCCACTTGCTCTCGGCGTAGCCCATGGTGAGCCCGTCGGCGTGGGCCATCGGGGCGTCCTCGGCGATGTCGCGCACCCCGGCGGCCCCGGCGCCGGCGACGACCGCGACGGTCGACAGGAAGTGGACCGGGACACGGCGGGGAGCGGCGAGCCGGACCATCTCCCGGGTGCCCTCCACATTGGGGGCGCGCAGCTGCTCGTACGGGTAGAGGAAGTTGACCTGGGCGCCGTTGTGGACGATCAGGTCCAGCCGGGCCGCCAGGTCGGCGCGCCGCTCGGCCGACAGTCCGAGGCCCGGCTCGGCGAGGTCGGCGGGGAAGCACTCCAGGCGCTGCCGGTCGGCCTCGTCGAGGTGCAGTCCGTAGCGGGCGAGGGCGGTGCGCACCCGCTGTTCGGCGTGGGCGGGGCTCGCGGCGCGGACGGGGCAGTGGATCCGGGCGGCGGTGCGGCGCAGCAGGGTGGTCAGCAGGAAGGCGCCGACGAAGCCGGAGGCACCGGTGAGCAGCACGTGCTCCGGGTCCCGGGGGCGGGGCGCGGGGCCCTGGGCGGGCGGCAGGCGGAAGCCGAGTTCGCTCTCCCGGACGAAGTCGACGGTGCTCTCCCCGGCCCCGGCGCCGCTCGGGGAGCCGTCGCGGGCGGCCCGGACGGCCTCGGTGAAGCGGGCGAGGGTGGGGGCGGTGAGCAGCGCCCGGATCAGGGTGGAGCTGAGTGCGGCGTCGAGGCCGAGGGCGGCGAGGGTGCGGGTGACGGCCTCGGAGGCGAGCAGGGAGTCGCCGCCGAGGTGGAAGAAGTCGTCCTCGGGGGCGGGCCGGGTGCGCAGCACCTGCTGCCAGATCCCGGTGAGGATCGCGGCGAGCCCTTCGGCCGGCTGCTCCTGCGGCGGGATGTCCGCGCGGCCGACGTCGACGGCGCGGAGGGCTTTGCGGTCCACCTTGCCGCCGCTGGTCACCGGGAAGCGGTCGAGGGCGACCAGCGCGGGCACGGCCTGCGGCGGCAGCCAGCGGGCGCAGTAGCCGCGCAGCTCGGGCAGCGGCAGGGGCTCCCCCGGGGCGGTGGGGGTGATGTAGGCGGTCAGCGCGTCGCTGTCGGCCTCGACGACGGCCTCGGCCACGGCGGGGTGGGCGCGCAGCCGGGCCTCCACCTCGTCGAGTTCTATCCGCGCGCCGCGCAGCTTGACCTGGCGGTCCGCGCGGCCGCGGTACTCCAGCAGGCCGTCGGCGGTGCGGACGGCCCGGTCGCCGGTGCGGTAGAGCCGGCCGCCGGGTTCGACCTGCGGCAGCCGGACGAACCGCTCCGCGGTCAGCTGCTCGTCGCCCGGGTAGCCGAGGGCCAGCCCGTCGCCGCCGACGTACAGCTCGCCCTCCTCGCCCGGCGCCGCGGGCGTGCCGTCGGCGCGCAGCACGTGGCAGGTGGTGGCGGCGTACGGGCGGCCGATCGGGACGCCGGCGGCGTCCTCGGGCAGCGGGCGGACGACGTGGGCGGTGGAGACCACCGAATTCTCGGTCGGGCCGTAGAAGTTGACCACGGTGGTGCCGGGGCAGGCGGCGAGGACGGCGTTCGCCAGGCGCGGGTCCATCGCCTCGCCGCCGGCCGAGACGAACCGCAGGCCCGCCATCGCCTGGGGGCGGGTCCGGGCGAGCAGGTGGAAGACGCTCGTGGTCAGGTAGGCGACGGTGACGCCCCGGCTGCGCAGCAGGTGTTCCAGCGCGGTCGGCGAGAGGAGTTCCTCGCGGTCGGCGATCACCAGGCAGGCGCCGGTCAGCAGGGCGCCCCAGATCTCGATGGTCGAGGCGTCCGAGGAGAGGCCGTAGCCGTGCAGGATCCGGTCGCCCGGCCCGGGCGGGGGCAGTTCGCGGTCGGCCAGGACGAGGCGGGCGACTCCCCGGTGCGGGATCGCCACCGGCTTGGGGCGGCCGGTCGTGCCGGAGGTGAAGGCGACGTAGGCGCAGTCTCCGGGGGTGGACGGGACGCCCGTGGTCCGGTCGGGTGCCGGTGCGCGGTCCCCGTCCTCGACGACCGGGATGCTCACCCGCAGGCCGCGGACCGGACGTTCGGCGCCGGGCAGGGTGACGGCGGCGCGCAGTCCGGCGTCCTCGGCCATGGCGCGCAGGCGGGCCGGGGGCAGGTCGTCGTCCAGCGGGACGTAGGCGCAGCCGGCCTTGAGGATGCCCAGCAGGGCGATCAGCGCTTCCGGGGAGCGGCCGCCGCACACGCCGACGGGTTCGCCGGGGGTGATGCCCGCGGCCAGGAGGCGGGCGGCCAGGGCGGTCGATCCGGCGTCCACCTGGCCGTAGTCGAGGGTGCGGTCGCGGTGGCGGACGGCCGGTGCGCCCGGGCGGGCGGCCGCCTGCCGGGCGAAGAGCTCCGGCAGGGTGAGGTCCTGCGGCCGGTCGGCGCGGGAGGCGCGGGCCGCGGGGCGGGGGGCAGGGAGGTGGAGCGGGCGTGACGAAACGTCGATGTCGGTCATGGATCCTTCTCAGGAGGTGGCTCCGTCGGCCGCGGCTGCGGGCCGGTGCCGACGGCACGCCAGGTCAGTCCGCGCTGTCGGCGGCGGGGGCGGCGGGGGCGGCCGCCGGTTCGGCGGGCTCGGTGAAGTCGGCGGCGAAGGCCGAGAAGTCGGCGGTCCGCCAGCGCTGCGGGCGAAGCCGGAACAGGATGTCGTCCTTGAGCTGGTCGGCGGTGGCGGCGAGGTAGCCGCGGGCCTCGTCCGGGTCCAGGTAGCGGTGCGCCAGGGCGTCCCGGACGGCCGGCGGCACCGGGTCCTCGACGGCGACGACCGGCCCTTCGACGCTCACGTACCGGTAGGGCCGCCGCTCGTCCTGCACGCAGAGGCTGAACCGGCCGGCGGCGCGCAGGAGTCGGCCCTTGACCGTCTCGCGCCCCGTCTGGACGAGGACCTCGCCCCCGGGCTCGTAGCCGTACCAGACCGGCACGCACAGGGGCGCCCGGTCGCCTTCTCTGGGGTCCGCGACGCTCAGCACCCCGACCCGGCGGTCGGCGAGGAAGGTCTCCCGGGCGTCCTGCGACATGGTGGGCAGCATGAGTCGATCCCCTTTACGGATAAGGACGTTGAGACCCGCAGCGGCTACTCGTCAGCCGTGGCCGCGACGGACGGCACAGCACTCGCCGGCGGGATGGGAGGGCAGCCACTCGATCGCGTGGCCGCGCCACCGGAGACGACGGCGGGCCGTTCGTCTCCGTAGGAACAGCATGACGGTACTGGCACGTACAGTGACGGAGAGATCACGCTACTGTCGTGAACATGTCACTCACTGGCCTGAACTGACCTGAACCGCACCACCACCCCCTCCCGCACCCTCCGTCGCGTGCGGGACGCCCAACCGTGATCGGAAAGCGGCTCGTGGGACGAACGCCCGGGCAACAGCTGGTATGACTGGGGGATGCAGGAAGAGACGGCACGCTCCGCGATCGATACCTTCATCTCCGCGTTCAACGCCTCGGACGACAGCTATGTCACCGCCCTCCTCTCCCAGGCGCTGACCTCGGACGTGGTCTTCTGGGGGCCACTGGGTCGCAGCGAGGGAATCGCGGCGGTCGAGCGGTTCGTACTGGACCTCCGGCGCCACCCGGCGGGGACCGGCACGATGGCGCGCTGCTCGGAGGTGGACATGCCGGACGAGTGGGCCCGGTACCGGTGGGTCTTCACCACCCCGGACGGCGGCCCCCGCCTGGCGGGGACGGACGTCGTCCATCTGCGACGGAGCCTCATCGACCAGGTCATCGTCTTCGCCGGGGAGTTGGAGCCGTCCCCCTCCTGACGCGCTGGTGATGCGCGGCGCGAGGGTCCCG
This sequence comes from Kitasatospora sp. NPDC059160, assembly GCF_042755465.1. Lineage (NCBI taxonomy): Bacteria > Bacillati > Actinomycetota > Actinomycetes > Kitasatosporales > Streptomycetaceae > Kitasatospora > Kitasatospora sp. NPDC059160. The sequence continues at coordinate 43,001 of NZ_JBHZCN010000063.1, forward strand.
GACGGGGGGCGCCGGCCGGGCAGGCCGATCGCCGCCCGGCCGACGACCGTGGCCACCGCCGCGACGGAAGCGGAGTACGTCGAGGCGCGGTAGTCGTCACGGACGGCACGGGCCGTCAGGGCGCCGGACTCTCCGCGCCCTCGACGTCGGCGAGCAGCTTGCGCAGGATCATGTCCAGGGCGGCCCGCTCCTCGCCCGAGAGGGCGGAGAGCAGCGTGGTCTCGTTGGCCGCGTGGTCGGTGAAGGCGGCGTCCACGAGGGCGCGTCCGGCCGCCGTGAGGGCGATGCGGACGCTGCGCCGGTCCGCCGGGTCGGTGCGGCGTTCCACCAGGCCCGCCGATTCCAGCCGGTCGATCCGGCTGGTCATGCCGGCCCGTGACATCAGCAGCAGCGCGGCGAGTTCGGAAGGCATCAGTTCGTACGGCGCGCCGGAGCGGCGCAGGGTGGCGAGAACGTCGAACTCGCCGCGCTGGAGGCCGTGGTGCTTGAACACCTCTTCGACGACCCGGCCCGCGAGCAGCGCGAAGCGGCCGAGGCGGCCGACGATGCCGACCGCCGCCAGGTCGAGGTCCGGGCGCTCCCGGCCCCACTGGTCGAGCATGACGTCCACGTGATCCATGGGGGCATATTACTTCGGCGCGGGATAGTTAGACGTAGTACTATCAGCCAGAGAACTATCTGAGCACGCACTGTGGGGAGAGGCCAATGACGTTGATCGGACCGGAAGCCGTGGTGGTGCGGGGCGACGAAGCCGAGACCGTCGGAATGCTCGGCGGCAAGGGGCGGCTGCTGGCGGACTCCAGCGCCACCGGCGGCGCCCTGAGCACCCTGCGCGTCACACTGGGGCGCGGCAAGGACGGCGCCACTCCGCACTACCACGGGGGCTCCTCGGAGCTGTTCTTCGTCGTCGACGGCTCGGCCCAGGTGCTGGTCGGGAACGAGGTGGTCACCGCCCGCAGCGGCGACCTCGTGGTGGTGCCGCCCCATCTGCCGCACGCCTTCGCGGCGGCTCCGGACTCCGGGGCGGACCTGCTGATCGTGATCACCCCCGGGGTGGAGCGCTTCGACTACTTCCGCCTGCTGGAGCGGATCCGCGCGGGCGAGGCGACGGTCGAGGAACTCCTCGCCAAGCAGGACCTCTTCGACAACCACTTCCTGGAGTCGCCGAGTTGGCGCGACGCCCGGGAGGAAGCCGCCCGGTCCGAGCCGTAGACCGCCCCGGCACCCAGCTCGGCCCGACACCAGGGAAGGAACCCCGTGACCGACACCCGCACCATCACCAACCCGCCCGGCCTGCACGACCCGACGCCGTTCGGCTACAGCCACGCCGCCTCCGCGCCCGGCGAACCGGTCTTCATCGGCGGCCAGTACGCCTCCGACGCCGGCGGCCAGGTCGTGCCCGGCGACTTCGCCGCCCAGGTGGAGCTCGCCCTCGCCAACCTGCGCACCGCGCTCGCCGGGGTCGGCCTCGGCTTCGAGCACGTGGTCCGGCTCGGCTCGTACATCGTCGACCACGACCTGGAGAAGCTGGCCGTCCTCGGCAGGGCCCTGGCCGGGGCCTGGGGCGACCGGCTGCCCGCGCAGACGCTCAGCGGGGTCGCCTCGCTCGCCCTGCCGGGGATGCTCTTCGAGATCGACGCGGTCGCCGTCCGGCCGGCGGCGGGGGCAGCGGGCTGACCCGCCTACGCGAAGGGGTCCCACCGGTCGGTGGGACCCCTTCGCCGTACCGGAGCCCTGCCCCGTGCGGTGCCGCGCTGCAGCGGCGCGCTGCGGTGGTGCGTCAGCCCTGTGCGGTGTCGCCGTCCGCCCGCTCGGCGCCCTCGGCCGTTCCTGCCTTCTCGCGCATCTTGCGCACCAGCTCGGCCTTCTGGTCGGCTGCACCCTGGCGGTCGAGGTTGCGGTGCGGGCCGTTGTTCTGCCGTTCGGCGCGGGACAGCCTCTTGCGCTGGCCGCCGCCCATGCCCACGGGGTTGTTGATGTTCTTGCTCACGGTCTTGGGTTCTCCCGGTGGTGAAGTGAAGTGAAGTGAAGCGGTCTACGGATTCATCGGTGGGGGACGGGCGGCGACGTCGAAGGACGTCAGCAGGGGCCCATCACGCGCTCACTCGTAGATCGGCGTCTGGAAGCACACGAGGAAGACGTTACCTGGTTCCGTCGGCCCCGCACACCAACCAACCGGCCGGCCCTCCTCCGCCCCGACGATCAGGAGGCCGAGGTCGCCCGGGGACACGGAATCCGGGATCCCACGCTCCGTCGCCCGGCTCAGCCGAGGGCGCGGTCGAGGTTGAAGGCCGCGCTGATCAGTGACAGGTGGGTGAACGCCTGGGGGAAGTTGCCGAGTTGCTCGCCGGTGCGGCCGATCTCCTCGGCGTAGAGGCCGAGGTGGTTGCCGTAGGTGAGCATCTTCTCGAAGGCCAGCCGGGCCTCCTCCAGGCGGCCGGCCCGGGTGAGTGCCTCGACGTACCAGAAGGAGCAGATCGAGAAGGTGCCCTCGGTGCCGTGCAGGCCGTCCGGGCTGGCCGCCGGGTCGTAGCGGTAGACCAGGGAGTCGGAGACCAGGTCCCGGGTGAGCGCGTCCAGGGTCGCCAGCCACTTGGGGTCGGTGGGCGAGACGAACTTGGCCATCGGCATCATCAGCACCGAGGCGTCCAGGACGTCGGCGCCCAGGGACTGGACGAACGCGCCGCGTTCGGCGGACCAGCCCTCCCGCATGATCTGCCGGTAGATCGCGTCCCGGTTCCGCAGCCAGCGGCCGAGGTCCGCGGGCAGGCCGCGCCGGTTGGCCATCCGGATCGCCCGCTCGATCGCGACCCAGCACATCAGCCGCGAGTAGACGAAGTCCCGCCGGCCGCCCCTGGTCTCCCAGATGCCCTCGTCGGGCTGGTCCCAGTGGTCGCAGAGCCAGTCCACGACGGCGCCGACCTCGTCCCAGTGGTCGCTGCTGATCGGCTGCCCCCACTTGTCGTACAGGTAGACGGAGTCGATCAGCGCCCCGTAGATGTCCAGTTGGAGCTGGTGGGTGGCGCCGTTCCCGACCCGTACCGGCGCCGAGCCCAGATGCCCTTCGAGGTGGTCCAGTTCGGACTCGGGAAGGTCCTTGCGCCCGTCGATGCCGTACATGATCTGCAGCGGGCCGGACGGGCCGGCGCCCCGCATGATGCCGCGCTCGGACAGGAAGGCCATGAACGCCTCGGCCTCCGAGGTGAAGCCCAGGCGGAGCATGGCGTAGACGCAGAAGGCCGCGTCGCGCACCCACACGTACCGGTAGTCCCAGTTGCGTTCGCCGCCGATCCGCTCGGGCAGGCTGGTCGTCGGCGCGGCCACGATCGCGCCGGTCGGCGCGTAGGTGAGCAGCTTCAACAGCAGCGCGGAGCGGTGCACCATCTCCCGCCAGCGGCCGCGGTAGCGCGAGCGGCTCAGCCAGTCGCACCAGAACCGGACGGTCGCCTCGAACTGCGCCTCCGCCTCGGCGTGCGGACACGCCCGCGGGCGGACGTCCTCACCGATCCGGTCCAGCGCGAACACCACGGACTCGCCCTCCAGGAGCTTGAAGTGCGAGCGGACGTCCCGGCCGTCGCCCTCCAGCGGCACGGTCGACGTCAGCGCCAGGGCCATCGACGGGGCCTCGAAGACGGCCTCACCCGCCCGCACCCGCACCGTGTGCGGCTCCGCTCCGTAACCGAAGCGGGGCGCGATCCGGGCCGCGAACGGCAGTGTCCCGCGTACGCACACCACCCGCCGGATCAGCCGGTGCCGGGAGGCCTCGCGGGACTCGTCGACGACCGGCATGAAGTCCTGGATCTCCGCCACGCCGTCGGCCGCGTAGAACCGCGTGATCAGCACATTGGTGTCGGGGAAGTAGAACTGCCGGGTCCGGGCCGGCACGTCGGCGGCCAGCTCGAAGGAGCCGCCCCGCTCGGCGTCCAGGATGGACCCGAACACGCTGGGCGCGTCGAACCGCGGGCAGCAGTACCAGTCGATGGTGCCGTCCGTCCCCACCAGCGCGGCCGTACGGAGATCACCGATCAACCCGTGCTCGGCGATCGGCAGATAGCACGCTCCGCCCCCGCCCCCACCTCTGGATCCGGCCTCGAACTCCATGCCGGCCTCCCTACCGTTTCAGCGAGGGAAGGTACGGGCCGCAGCGGACCTCGCCTCTCATGGTAGATCGCCCCCGGCGTTCGGCACGGCGGGCCGGGCAGCGGCCGCTCCCCCGACACGGCCACCGCCCGTCACGCGGTGGTGTGCCAGGACCGGCAGGCGGGCTCGTGCCAGGTGGTGCGGACGGCCCGGCCGCTCCGGGTGAGGTGTTCGCTGGACCACGTGCGGCAGCACCGGCCGACCGGCGGAGCCGGGACCGGCTGCCGCACGGGCCGGGCCTGGGCGGCGGACGCGGGCGCGGTGGAACGGCGGCGGTGGCGGCGGGTGATCCCGGGTGTCGTCATGTCGCAGGCTCTGCCCACCGGGCCGCCCAGCCGAACCCCGCGCTCACCCGAACGGCGCAATCCGTGCGCTCTCGGCGAAGTGACCACCCCGCCGTCGTCCCGAAACCGCCGGGCTCCTCGCGGCCGGGGTCGGGGCCGGAGTCGGGGTCGGGGTCGCGGCCGGAGTCGGGGTCGCGGCCGGAGTCGGGGTCGCGGCCGGAGTCGGGGTCGCGGCCGGAGTCGGGGTCGCGGCCGGAGTCGGGGTCGCGGCCGGAGTCAGGTTCCCACGTGGTGCCAGGCGTGCCCACACCCGCCCGCGCAGAAGACGGCCCGCCGACGCTCGTCGGCGACACCGAGGAACGCCACCAGCAGCCGGAACGCCTTGGCCCGTTCGTCCTGCGGAAGGTCGGCGATCTTCACCAGCTGCTCGCCGATGCGCCCGCGCACGAGCAGGACGGCCGGGGTGTGGGTGGGCCTGATCCCGGCCCGGCGGATGCTCTCCGGGCCGTCCTCGCCGGTGGCCCGGGCCTGGAGGCAGAACTCCGCCAGCATGCGCAGGACTTCGCACTGCTCGGCGTCGGCCAGGCCCTCGAACCAGCTCAGGCCCTCACCGAGTGGCCGGACGCCCTGCGCCAACTCGTCGAGGACGACCGTGCGTCCGTCCATCCCGTCCCTCCCCCGATCCACCTGGTGGCCGACCGCGCGGGGCCGTCGCACCGGATCGCACTGTACCGCCCGGTACTGGAACGGGAAGTCGGCCCGGTCGACTTCCCGTTCCAGCGCGAGAGGCTCGCTACGCTGAGGCGGCATCAGACGGGCGGCACCCGTCAGGGGCCGCCGCGGAACGACGAGAGAGGACGGCCGGTGGACATCTGGACGGAGGACCTCCGGGCGCGGCTGGCGCAGCCGTGGATCTGGTTCGTGGCGACGACCGGGGTGGACGGTGCTCCGCACGTCACGCCGATGTGGGTCGGTCTGGAGGGCGAGCGGGTGTACTTCAACACCTCCGTCGGCCGGATCAAGGAGCGCAACCTGCGCCACGACCCCCGGGTCTGCCTCTCCGCCTCCGACCCGGCCGATCCGTACGACCGGGTCCAGATCCACGGCCGGGCCGTCGAGTTCGTGACCGGCGAGCAGGCCGACCGGCAGATGGACCGCCTCGCCCGCAAGTACCTCGGCGTCGAGGAGTACGGCTGGCGCATCCCCGGCGAGCGGCGGGTCACCGTGTTCGTCGAGCCCACCCGGATCCGCCGGGTCGTCGGGGTCGAACCGCTGCCGGCCGCCGCCCGGGCCACCGACTGACCGTGCCCTCCTCGGCGTCAGCGGCCGCACTGGCGCCGGAACGGGCGGTGGCAGCGGGGTCGGTGGTGGTTCACGACGGTGGGCGCCGCCGGGGGCATCGAGTTGACGGGATCGTTCGTCCTCGGAAGCATGTGTGGCCGCGTGCCTGCGCGGCTGGGCGCAGGCCGGTTCTCCGGGATGTGGGGTCATGGTGTTGGTGAGGTCCGGGCGGGGCGTGGCAAGGGCGGGGCTGGCCGTCGGAGCGGCGATGGTGCTGGCGGTCTGCACGGCCGGCGGGGCCGACGCCGCGCAGGCCGGTGCGCCGTCGCCCGGGCAACCCGCGGCGTCCGCCGCCCCGCCCTCCTCGCCCTCCGCGACCTCCGTCCGGATCACGGAGGGCGAGGTCGGCGAGGTGGGTCCGCGGGGGACGATCACCTACCCGTCGGTGACCAGCTGCCTGGTCGTCACCGTCCTGCTGCGGGACGGCGGCAAGGTCGGTGGCCATGCAAGCCTGTTCCAGGTCCCGGGGAAGTACAGCTCGGACGAGATCCTCCCCGCCATCAGGCGGGCCGTCGGCCACCGGCCGGTGCAGTCCGTCGACGTCAGCGGGGCCGTCGGGGCCTGGAACCCCTCGTACTTCCGGAAGGCCGTCGAGCGGTACACCGACACGGCCCCGCCCGGGCCGACCGGCGACGCGCAGGGGATCGGCGACGCGGTGGCCCGCCTGCTGGGCCAGCCGCGCGGGAAGGTCACCGTCCAGGACCTGCCGGACGGCGACATCACGAGGTGAGACGCGGCCGACCGCCCGGCCCCGCGGGCCGGGCGGTCGGAAACGGCACCGGTCAGTACGAGACGCTGGTGGCACATCGGCCGGTGTCGCCGTTGCACACCACGACGTGCGAGGTGATCCCGGCGTCCAGCAGGGTGTCGGTCCAGGCCGTGTCGTGAGGGATGTTGGTCCAGTTGCTGGAGCTCCCGCCGTTGGACTGCGAGAGCACCACGCTGCACGCGTTGCCCCCGGTGGAGATCGCGTAGCCCTGTACGTGGTCGTGCCCGCTGTAGAACGAGACCACCATGCCCCCGGCACAACCGGGGACGTTGGCCGGGTAGGTGGTGTCGGCCGACGCGATCCCGGTGCTGAGGCCCAAGCCGACCGCGGCGACGGCCGCGACGGCGCCGAGGCGGACGGCGGTGCGCTTCGTGATCATCGGTGTCTCCTGGTGTTGTCGGTGGTTGCTCTGGTTGCTGTCCGGTTCCGGCCCGCGCGCTACCGCGTCAGGTACCAGCTCTGGTACGGGTTGTTGCTGTTGCAGCCCTCCTCGTGGAACAGGTAGGGGCTGTTGTTGCCGTTGTCCAGACAGGAACGCACGGCGAAGTTGAAGAACTGGGTGCCGTACGCGCCGTTGGTCATCGCCCAGATCTGGTAGGGGTCCTTGTCGTCGCAGGACTTCATCTGGACCGTGCCGGAGCTCATCGCCCGCATGCAGCGCCCGCTGCTGTCGTTGCGGAGCTGGACGTTCGGGTAACCCGTGTCGGGCGCGGCGGACGCGACCTTCCAGCGGAGGTTGGCCGCGCCGGTGCTGTAGGTGGTCGAGCTCAGCTCGTAGCTGCCGTACACGCTCCCGAGGTGGTGATCGATGAACTTGACGCTGCCGATGACCAGGTTGTCCTGGTTGTAGTAGGCGTTCGCCGTTCCCGACGCGCCGATCACCGTGACGAGTGCGGCCGCCACACCGAGCACGGCCGTGTACCGGTACCTCATTCGTTGCCCCCCAGTCGGTAGGAATCGCCGTCGCCGGCGCGGGGTCCATCCTCACCGCGGCCCGTACGGACCGACCACGACGTTCACCCGACGTTGACCGGACACTTCCGCCGGGAGGCCGTCAGCGCGGTCCGTGCGGCGGCCAGGGGCCGGCCAGCAGCCGTTCGGCCTCCGCCACGATCGCGGCGCCGAGCTCGCCGAACGTGCGGATCCGCTCGCCCGCCGGGCCGTCGCACCCGGTGTCCGGGGTCGCGAGCGTGGTGGGCTGAATGCACTTCCGAAACTATTTCAATACGATCACAAGATGAGGCAAAGACGCCGTAAAGCAGATGATCGTGCAGGTCCGGGTGATTTCCCGGGATAACCTTGCGGCGCTTTGGGCGGCCCCTGCCGGGATTTCCGCCGCCCGTGTCGTTCCCCTGGGGAGTCATTTCATGAAGAAGTTCCTTGCCGCCCTCGCCGTGGCCGGCACCGCCGCCACCTCGGTGGTCGTGCTGGCGCCCGCCGCCTCGGCCGCCGGCTGCGTGCCCAACAGCATCACCAGCCAGGGCACCACGTTGAACAACGTCACGGTCCTCACCAAGTCCAACTCCCCGTGCCACGACGTCAACGTCTCCTGGTCGAACAACCCGTGGGGCAAGTACTCCGGCTACGCCGGCTACTACCGGAAGTCCTCCGGCAGTGGCTGGATCGGCGCCTCGCGCGGCTACGTCCAGTTGGACAACGGGACCCATGACATCAACGACCCCGCCAACACCCTGATCACCGACCTGAGCCCCGGCACCCAGTTCACCGTGATCAGCCGCAACCCGGGTGACCAGCTCGTCGTCGTGCACTGACGCCCCCCCCGTGGCCCCCGCCCGGACAGCGGGCGGGGGCCACGGTGCTTTCGCGCCCATCACCGCTCCCGTCCTCCCCCGCCCCGCCGGAGTCCTCCGCCCATGCCCCGCGTCCACCGGCGTCCGCGCCGCACCACCGCCCCGCACCCGGCGGCCGGACTGCTCTGCGCCGCCCTGGCCCTGACGACCGGATGCTCGGCCGCCGGCCCGGGAGCCACGGCCGCCACCGCGCCGCCCTCCGCCGAACGGGCCGCCGTGGACTACCGGTTGCCGACGGACCTCACCCCGATGCTGCTGCCGGCCAACGGCGCGGACACCCGGCTCACCCAGGGGCTCGACGGCTTCACCGCCCTGGTCCGGGACCGGGCGATGCGCGACTGCCTGGCCACCGCCCGCGTCCAGGTGCCCGACGCCCCGCCCCCGATGTTCATCCGTCAGTTCGAGATCCCCGACCTGGCCCACATCGCCCGCCACGGGTTCAGCCCGAGCACCGTCCCGACCGCCCCCACCCCGGCAGCGGTGCCCACGGCGTCCGCCGACCCGGCCGCCCAGCAGCGCTGCGACCGGGAGGGCGCGACCGCCTCCGACCACCTGCGCTCCGGCTACGGGCCCTTGCAGTCCGCCTGGCTCACCGGCCTCGCCGTCCTGGAACGGGACGAAGCGGTGCTCGCCGCCCGACGGGAGCTGCCGGACTGCCTGGCCGGGCAGGGCGTCCGGGCCGACGGCGAGCAGCACTTCTTCGACCAGGTGGACCGCGCCCTCCAGAGCGCCCCGACCGAGGAGGCCGCCCGCGCCGAGGACCGCCGCCTCGGCGCGGCCTACGCCCTCTGCATGCGGCCGGTCGAGGCGGCCCGCGAGCCGCTGCGCGCCGCACTGCGGGACACCTTCGTCCGGGAGCACGGGGCCGAGCTGGCCCGGGTGCGCGACGCGCTGCCCGGGCGGGTCGCCGAGCTGGAGCAGCGCTACTCGATCCGGTTCGGGGTGCCCGTCGAGGCGTGACCGGCCGGGGGACCGGGCGACCGTAGTACTGGCGTATGAATCCGGTACCCCACGGAGGCTACGAGCGACAACAGGACGGTTACCTCTGCGGGTTAATCCGATCCGGAGCCGCGGGATCTAGCGTCCCTCCCATGAAACGCAATCACCGCATGGGCGCTGTCGCAGCGTTGGCGCTCGCCGCCCTCGTCACCGGAACCGGCGCCGGGTTCGCCGCCACGACCGCGCCGGCGGCCACACCGGCGGCCACGCGGACCTTCCAAGGCGCACTCCCCGCACCGACCGGCCCCTACGCCGCCGGCGAGGACGTCATCCACCTCACCGACGAGAGCCGTCCCGACCCGTGGGTGCCGTCGTCCGGCCCCCGCCAACTGGCCGTCACGATGGTCTACCCGGCCGTCCCCGGGACCGGCACTCCGGCCCCTTACACGACCCTCGCCGAGGCAGCCGGGATCCTCCAGCGCCGGAACTGCCGGCGAGCTCCGGCGTCACCCCGCAGACCCTTTCCAGCGTCACCACCCACGCCTTCGACGGCGCGCGGCCGCAGCGCGGCAAGCATCCGCTGGTGGTCCTCTCCCCCGCGTTCGAGAACCCGCGCATGACGCTCACCTCGCTCGCGACCGAGCTGGCCAGTCACGGTTACGTCGTCGCGCTCGTCGGCGACACCAACGGGGACAGCGGTGAGACGCTGGCGAACGGCCGGACACCGCCGTGCGCGATCTGCGGTGACCCGACGAAGGTCGACGCCGTCCCCGCCAACCGTGCGCTGGACGCGTCCTTCGTGATCGACCGGTTAACGCACGGCAACACCGCGTGGCCCCTGGCGCACCTCATCGACAAGCACCAGATCGGCATGGCCGGACACTCCATCGGCGGAGCGGCGGCCGCCGACACGATGGTCGCCGACCCGCGCGTACGGGCCGGGGTGAACCTGGACGGCGCCTTCAAACCGGCCCCGGCGCCCGGCCGGATCGACCGGCCGTTCCTCATGCTGGGCATCACCGACAGCCACTCGCCCAGCGGCACCGACACCACGTGGGGGGACGCCTGGGCGGCCCTCGGCGGCTACAAGAAGTGGCTGACGGTCGCCGGCGCCGACCACTTCAGCTTCTCCGACCTGGACCTGATCCAGGAGCAGGCCGGGTTCCCGACGCCGCCCCTCTCCCCGGAGCGCGGGGTGGCGATCACCCGCGCGTACGTGACGGCGTTCTTCGACCGGACGCTGGAGGGGATCCCCAGCCCGCTGCTGGACGGCCCCTCGGCGGACAATCCGGAAGTGGTCTTCCAGGACTAGTTCAGCGCCCGTGCACCCACCCCCGCGTCCTGAACCGGGTGGCCCGCCAGGGTGTGTCAGACACACCCTAGGACAGCCCCAGGCCCCGGCGGATCGCGAGCTCCACCGGCGAGTAGGCGCCGTCGGCCCGCTCCAGCTCGTACGGTGCGGCCGGCATCAGCGGCGGCTGAGCCATGAAGCGCGGCCGCAGCCCGTGGTGCGGCTGCGCCGCGTGCACCAGGAACGGGTGGCACAGGTAGACGTCGCCCGGGGAGCCGGTGGCGAAGGCGAGCGGCCGGTGGTCGGAGGCGGCCACCAGGGCGGGGGCGAGCGCCAACCCGCTCGCGCCGTCCTCCCCGTACTCCGCCAGCACCTTCGGCGCGTCGAGGTGCGAGCCGACCCTGATCCGGGTCGGGGCGTCCTCCTCGCCGACCTCGCTGAACAGGAACAGCATCAGCAGCGCCCGGTCCCGGGAGCGCAGGTTCGTGAAGTACCAGGTCTCGCCGGCCGGCAGGTAGCTCCCCTCGATGTGCCAGCCCGCGTCGTCCGGCTCCTCCGGGTGCGGGAAGCGCAGCGGGAAGGTGCCGAGCGAGTAGCGCGGCTCCCAGCGCCCGGCACCGACCAGCAGGTCGTACGCGTGGTGCAGCGCCGGGGAGTTGGGGGCGGCGGCGAACGGGCCCTGGGCCAGGCCGCCCACCCGGTGGACGGGCTGGGTCCAGGTCGCCGGGTCGTCCGGGTCGCAGCCCGTCTCGCGCCACAGCAGCCGCTCGCAGTCGGCGGCCACCCGGGGCGCGACGGCGCCCTCCAGCTTCACGAAGCCGTCGCGGAGGAAGCGGGAGGTCAAGGTCGTGTCGTCCATGCCCCCATCCTGCGGCGCCACCGGCCCCGGTGACCCGACAGAAGCGGTGCGGGGGATGTCGGGTGACCGGGGCCGGTGGGAGGGGTGTCGGGCCGGTACCTTGTTGGCATACCTTCAGTACGTCAAGGACAGGGGGCCACGATGGCGCAGGGAGTGCGGGCCCGGCAGCGGGAGCAGACCCGGCAGTCGCTGCTGCGCGAGAGCAGGCGGCTGTTCTCGACGGAGGGGTACGGCGCCGTGGGGCTGGCGGAGATCGTGGCGGCGGCCGGGGTGACCAAGGGCGCGCTGTACCACCACTTCGACAGCAAGACCGCGTTGTTCCGCACCGTGCTGGAGCAGGTGCAGCAGGAGGTGGCCGAGCGGATCGCGGTGACCGCGGACGCCCGGGAGGAGCCGTGGGAGCAGCTGGTCGCCGGGTGCGAGGCCTTCCTCAGCACCTCCACCGACCCGTCGGTCCAGCGCATCCTGCTGGTCGACGGGCCTGCCGTGCTGGGCTGGAGCGAGTGGCGGGCCATGAACGAGGCCACCTCCGGCCGGCACCTGGCCGATGTGCTCGCCGTGCTGATCGCCGAGGGGACGATCCCCGCCCAGCCGGCCGCGCCGCTCACCCACCTGCTGTCGGGTGCGATGAACGAGGCGGCCCTGTGGCTGGCGGCCTCGGGCGGCCCCGACGACCTGGCGGACACCGTCCGGGCGCTCACCCGACTGCTTGAGGCGCTGCGCGCGCGGTGAGCCGGGACGGCTGCCGGTGGCGGTGCGCGCAGGGGTAGCAACCGCCTTGGCCGCGGCGGATGTTGTTGAGCATCGGGGTGCCGATGTGGCCGCACCGGGTGCAGCGGCAGCGCCACTGGTCGCGCACCCGGCCGGGGAAGGGCTCCAGCGGCTCCATGCCGACCGCGCGCATCTCGGCCACCGCGGCGGCCGGGTCCACCGGGGCGCGGCCCGCGCAGGTGAGGCAACCCCCGCCGCCCGCACGGATCTTGAACAGCCGGGGGTGGACGGTCCGGCCGCAGGGCAGGTGGCGGCAGCGCCAGCGCACCCGGGCGCCCGGGTAGGGGTCGAGCGGCTCGTATCCGGCCGCCCGCATGTCCGCCTCCGCGCGCTCCTGTCCGGCCGCGCGGCGCCGGCGGCCGGCGGCGGTGCGCCCGCACTCGCGGCAGCCGGCGCTCCGGCCGGTGCGCACCAGGGTGAAGGTGGGCGCGACGCGGTGGGCGCCGGCGGTGCAGCGGCAGTTCCAGGCCACGTTGGCGCCCGGGTAGGGCTCCAACGGCTCCAGGCCCGCCGCGCGCATCACCGCGGCCGCCGTGTCGGGATCGATTCTTCCTGCCATGGCACCTCTCCCCTTGGGTCCCTCGCAGTTGTCGGTACGACGTCGACGCGGACGCCGTTGGGGTCCACGACCGTTCGCCCGCCCCCGGTGTCCGCCTCCAGGACGATCCGCACCGCGCGCACCGGCCGTTTCCACTCCTCGGGCGCCTCCGGGTGGGACGGGTCCACGAGGGTGAGTTCGACGGGCCGGGGGGCGGGGCGGCCGAGGACGAGACACCAGGGCGCCTCGCGCACCGTCTCGAAGCCGAAGCGCCCGGCGTAGAACGCGCGGGTCTCGTCGAGGCGGGACGTACAGATCACCGGACGGAAGCTGGCCAGCATGGACGGCATCCCCATTCACGTACCAACGGTATGTCAACTGAACCTATTTGCGTACCGTCGGTATGTCAACACGGTCGGTGGCGGCCATCGCCGGACACGGCACGGCGGACGGCGTCCGGACATGCGCCGACGGCCGGTCCCGTCCCGGACCGGCCGTCGGGCGCTGCGGCTGCGCCGCCGACCGGCGCTACTCCACCGCGGCCACCACCGGCTCCGCGCCGGCCTCCTCCTCCGCCCCGGCCCCCGCCGGCGGGGCCTTGATCACCAGGACCACCAGCACCGCGCTGGCGAGTGCCAGCACGGCCCCGATCCCGCCGATGACGTTCATGCCGTCGGTGAACGCGGCCCGGGCGGAGTCCAGGAACGCGCCCGCCGCATCGGCGGGCAGGCCCTTGGCCGCCTCCATCGCCCCGGCGAGCGTGCCGGCCGCGTCGTCGGACACCCCGCCGGGCACCTCCACCCCGGCCCGGTAGACGGCCGCACCGAGGCTGCCGAGCAGCGCCACGCCGAGCGCCATGCCCAGCTCGGTGCTGGTCTCCGAGAGGGCCGAGGCCGCACCGGCCTGCTCCGGCGGGGCCGAGCCGACCACGATGTCCGTGCCGAGGGCCACCAGCGGGCCGCCGCCTGCGTAGACGAAGGCGAAGCCGGTGACCACCTGGGCGATGCCGGAGGTGCTGTCGGCCGTCGCCAGCATGACGTGGCCCAGCGCCGACACCGCCAGACCGGCCGCGACGACGTACGCGGGCCGCACCTTGGCCGCGGCGATCGGGGAGACCACCGAGGTGACGATCAGCGCGAAGGCCGCCGGCAGCAGGTAGAGGCCCGCCGTCATGGGCGACAGGTCGCCGACGAGCTGGAGGTACTGGGTGACGAACAGGTAGGTGCCGCCCGCCACCAGCATGCTGACCAGCAGGGTGGCCAGCGCGGTGCGGAAGGTGGGGCCGGCGAACAGCCGGAAGTCCAGCAGCGGGCTGGCCAGCGTGCGCTGGCGCCGGACGAAGGCGCCCGCCACGGCCAGGCCGACCACCAGGGCCAGCACCGGCAGCACGCCCGCCCCGCCCTTGGCGATCTCCTTGAGCCCGTAGATCACCGGCAGGATCGCGCCGAGCGACAGCAGCACGCTGGCCAGGTCGAGACGGCCGGCGTTCTCGTCGCGGTACTCCGGCAGCAGCACCGGGCCGGCGATCAGCAGCAGCGCCATGATCGGGATGGCCAGCAGGAAGACCGAGCCCCACCAGAAGTACTCCAGCATGGCGCCGCCGACCACCGGGCCGAGCGCGATGCCGACCGAGAACATCGTCACCCACACCGCGATGGCCATCCCGCGCTGGCGGGGGTCGGGGAACATCGTGGTGATCAGCGCCAGCGTGGAGGGCATCAGCGT
>NZ_JBHZCN010000064.1:0-55798 GCF_042755465.1 Kitasatospora sp. NPDC059160
GTGTGGGGGGCCGGGCGGCCGGTGCTGGCGGGCCCACGGTCGTCCGGTTCGCGCTCAGCGGGCGAGCAGCTCCGGCGCGCGGTGGGCCACCGTGCGCTCCGCCTCGCGCCGGCCGCGCGGGCCCAGCCGGGCGAGCAGGTGGTGGTCGACGGCGCCGCGGTGGATCCAGATCCCGGCGAGCGACTCGGCGCACAGGTCCACCAGGGTCTCGTCCGGCTGGGCCGGATCACCGGCGACCCCGGCTAGCGCCGCGACCACCTGGTCGGACGGGAAGTCCTCCAACTGCGAGGCCGCGTCGTACCGTTCGTCCGTCCTGACACCGGCCGCCGTGCCGAGCAGGATGCCGATGAGCAGGGCCTCCTGCTCGCCGGGCAGGTAGTCGCGCCGGGCCACCGGTCGCTCCGCGGGCTCCTGGCGGGGTCTCCGCCGGCCCCACGAAAAGGTCTTCAACGGACTTCTCCCCCGGTGCGTCCCGCCGCGCTTCTCGGCACCGACCCTACCGCCGTCACGATCACCGGCGAGCTCGCCCCCGGCGCGCGCTGCCGTCCCGGGCGGGGCGCTCAGCCGCGGCCGGGTCCCGCCGTGCGGGCGAGGCGGGCCGGAGCGCCGCCTGGGGCCGCGGCGAACTGCGCGCCCGGTCCGCCGGGGACGCCGGCCGGTCCGGTCGGAGAGCCAC
The DNA here is from genome assembly GCF_042755465.1 of Kitasatospora sp. NPDC059160. Taxonomy (NCBI): domain Bacteria; kingdom Bacillati; phylum Actinomycetota; class Actinomycetes; order Kitasatosporales; family Streptomycetaceae; genus Kitasatospora; species Kitasatospora sp. NPDC059160. Next base: position 677 of record NZ_JBHZCN010000064.1, read on the forward strand.
CCGGAGGCGAGGTGGCCGAGGAACGACGCGGCGATGAACACCGCCAGGTGCCCGCTGCTCTTCGTCACCGAGAGGTGCCGGGTGGTGTGGAGATGGGTGAGCAGGGCGTGTCGGGCGGGCGGACGGGGTACCGGAAGTGCATGGCAGTCTTCCGAAAGCCGGGGCGCTTCAAGCGGCCGGACCGTTCCGGTCCGGTGCGTCCCGGGCCCGTTCCCCGGGGGGAGTCCGGTCCGGAGGGGGGTCTGGCCGAGGGCCTCGCCGAGCTGGTGGAGGGGGCCGAGCAGCCCACCGGGGCCTGGCAGGTCGCCGAGTACCACGCGGAGCGCGGGCGGGGGCGGGCGCTGGTGGCGGGCGTGGCCGGGCGGCTGGGCAGCGGGGGGCGGGCAGCGGCCCGGGGCGCGGCGCTCGGCGGCAAGGCGCTGACCGAGCAGCTGGTGCGTACGGCGCCGCGGATCCCGGTCCGCGACCTCGCGACCCTGCGCTCCCAGCACCCGGACGCGGCCGACCCCGAGCGGCTGGCCGACCTTCTGGTGGCCGGTGCCACCCGGGCCTCCGCCGCCCTCGGCGCGGGCGTCGGGGCGGCGGCCATGCTGCCGGTGCCGCCCGCGATGCCGCTGGAGATCGCGGCCGAGACGCTGGCGGTCGCGGCCGTGGAGGTGAAGCTGATCGCCGAGCTGCACGAGGTCTACGGCGTCCCGGCGCAGGGCAGTGCCACCCAGCGGGCCGGGGCCTACCTGGGGGCCTGGGCGAACCGCCGGGGGATCGACGCCATGCTGCTGACCCGCCCGGCGGGCTTCGCGGCGCTGGCCCTGGGGGCGGAGGTGCGCCAGCAGGTGCGGCGCCGGCTCACCCGCAGCTGGATGCGCCGGCTGCCGTCCGTGACCCCGCTGCTGCTGGGCGCGGGCATCGGCGCGACGGTCAACCGGCGGGACACCCGACGGCTGGCCGGGCAGGTCCGCGACGACCTGCGGTCGCGTCCGCCGACGGACCGCGGGTACTGGGCGGCGGCCGGGCCGGCGGTCGAGGGCGAGATCGTGCCCTGACCCCCTGGACCCCTGACCCTCTGGACCCCATGACCGCTCGGACCCGGTGCGACGGGGTGGCGGGGGCTGTGCTGGGATGGGGTCCTGACCAGCTGAGGAGGGTGTTGTGACCGCGGAGTCGCATGCGGACTGCGGTCCGGTGCATCCCCTTGACCCGGACGCGCCGGTGTTCGTGTCGAAGCGCGTGCACCGCGGGGAGCCCGTGGTGAGCGTGTTCCTCGACCGGGACGGGGACTGGCAGGCGTTCTCGGCCACCGAGCCGCGGTGGTGGAAGGGCGGCCCGAAGCTGGTCCATGCCGCGCACCTGCTGGACGGTGATGCGTCCCTGGCCGAGCTGCCGGCCCTGCCGCTCGGCCACTGGGCGACCCGTACGGACGCCTCGTCGACGCAGTGGCAGGTCTTCCGGGGCTGACCGGGCCCCGATACAGGCCCGAGGCGAAGTGTGGCGTCAGTCGAGGAGGCCGAGGCGCGGCCCGCCCCGCGCGTGCAGCCGGCGGAGGAAGCCGAGCACCCCGGCGGAGCCGCCGGCCCAGGTGGCGCTCGGCCGGGCGAGGCCGGTGTCCGGGAACACCGGACGGGACGGCGGGCCGCCGCTGCGGCTCAGGAGGATCGCCGCGACGGTGTCGGCGGCGTCCCAGAACTCCTCGGCTCCGGTACCGCCACCCGGGCCGGTGCCCGGGCCGGACGCGACGGCGACGTCCACCAGCAGCTCACCGACCCCGGCCAGCCCGCAGCACTGGGTGACCAGCGGCATCCGGGGCGCGAGCGCGGCGCAGGTGCGGGCGGTCTTCCGCGCGAGGTCCAGGTACCCGGGTTCGGCCAGCCGGTCGGCGGCCCGGACCAGCACCGATCCGACCCCGGCCAGGCCCCGGCACCAGGAGCCGTAGCGGCGGGTCGCCCCCGGCGCGGTGGCCCGGGCGATCAGCGCCGGGATGTCGGCGGCGAGTCGGGCGCAGGCCTGCTCGGCCCGGTGCCGGTCGGCCCGGTCGCCGCCGGTGCTCCCGTACTCCAGCAGGAAGTAGGCGACGCCCGCGGTGCCGTGTGCCAGGCCCTCGCGCAGTGCGGCACTGCCCGGCGTGTCCGCCCCGGCGGGTGACAGACGGGCCCGGCCGGTGGCCAGCAGCCGGGCGCACTCGGCGGCGACGGCGAGGTGCCGGTCCCGCCCGGCGGGATGGGCCCGGGCGAGCAGCAGCCGGCCGATGCCGATTCCGGCGACGCCCTCGATCAGGTCGGCCTCGGGCGGTCCGCCGTCCGGGCCGTGGGCGGGCAGGTCCTCGCCTCCGCCGATGGGCGACCCGGCCCGGGCGAGGAACAGGTCGACCCCGGTGCGGCCCGAGTAGAACCCCGGGGACAGCCGCCGGGACTGCCCCGCCGTCCACTCGGCCAGCGCCGCCACGGCCTCCGGCACGCCGGGCCGGTGGAGGTGGTGGAGGAGTTCCAGGCCGAGTCCCGCGCTGCCGCCGTAGACGTCGATCGGCGTCGGGACGGCCGCTCGGGCGGCGAGCACCGGGTCGGCGATCCGGTGCGCCTCGGCGACGCAGTACGCGGTGGTGTGTTCGACGACCTCGCGGAGCCGGTCGGGGTCGAGCCGGTAGCGGCGCGGCAGCGGCGGGGGTGGTGTCCGGACAGCCGTACCACTGCGGAGCCGGTCCGCGCCGGTGGTGCGGACAGCCGGGTCGGGGCTGGTCAACTCGGCGATCAGTGAGCGGAGTTGACGGTGCTCCTCGCCGGGCAGGGCCCAGGCCAGCCCGGCCAGGGTGCGCTCCCGGTTGACGGCGGCGTCGCCGTCGACGATCACCGGATCCAGCCCGGTGGCGGCGAAGCCGAGGGTCGCGCCCAGGGCGTGGAAGTCGTCGGCGGGCCGCGCGGGTTGCCCGGGCGGGCGGCGTACCGGGTCGCTGTAGCCGGGGGTCGAGCCGTCCGGGCCGGTGCCGTCCAGCGCGCTGATGCCGAAGTCGACCAGGTGGCAGCGGCCTTCGGCGTCCAGTGCGACGTTGTCGGGTTTGAGGTCGCGGACGACCACGCCCCGGCGGTGGATGCCGTCCAGCAGGCGCAGCAGTCGGCGGGCCAGGTCGGCGAGCCGGGCGGCCCCGTACGGTCCGTGCTCCTGGACGTCCCGGCGCAGGTCCCGGTCGCCGCAGCTGGTCATCACCAGGTACTCGTCCGAGCGGTGCCGGAACGCGTCGAGGGCCCGGGGCACGCCGGGGAGGCCGTCGAGGGCGGTGAGCACCGCCCGTTCGTTGCGCAGCCGGTCGCGGGCGTCGGCGCCGGACTCGTCCTCGGCGACGAAGGCCCGGGCCTGCTTGACGACCACGGGCCGTCCGGTGGTCAGGTCCACCGCCCGGTAGACGTTGCCCTGGGGTTTGCGGGCGATGCCGCCGGTGATCCGGTAGCGGCCGCCGCCGAGTCCGCGGGAGTCCTGGGTGGGCACCGCCTTGTGCGGGAACGGGTCCTCGGCCCAGGGCGGGCACCGGTAGGAGCCGGCCGCCAGCCCGTCGAAGGCCCGGCCGTCGGGGCCGACCATGACGGACTCCAGGCGGCCGCCGGGCCCGGTGCGGTAGTCGCCGGTGAAGGGCCCGTACCGGTAGTAGACGGGGGCGTCGGGGTCGACCCGCCGGTCGCTCACGACCTGCGGTCCCTGCTGCCCGCGCAGCGCCGCGACCAGTTCCGCGGCCAGTGCGACGGCGGTGCCCGGCGCCGGGTAGACGGTGAGCGCCTTGCCGACCGAAGCGGCGCTCCGCGCACCGGAGTTGAGCTCCCGCAGCACCTCGGGGCCGCGCGCCCACTTGGCGTGGCAGACGTGCCGGGCGCGCACGGGCAGGGCGAGGGCGAGCAGGGTGTCGAGCCCGCCGGGGCGGGCCGAGACGTGCAGCTTCCAACCGTGCTCCACCGCCGGCATCCGCGGGTCGTTCAGGTACGACCAGGTCTCGTCGGACCGGTCGCCGCGTCCGGCGGTGGAACCGGTCACCGTCAGGAGTTGAAGTCGCAGGCGAAGCGGGTGGTGGCGGTCACCCACGGGTCGGCGAGACATGCTGTGGCCTCGCGGTCGCCGCGGTCGTCGTCCTCGAACGCGATGGTCTCGTCATCGACCAGCAGCGGGCCCGCGTCGCGGATCTCCTCGATCATGGTTCCGGGCATGGGAAACCTCCAGATCTTGTCGTGCCTCCGATGATGGTGCGGGCCGCGGCCCCTGCGGCTGACCGAGCGGGCCGGGATCCCGAAGCACGAAGGTAGGGAGGAACGTTCCGCCTGACAAGGGGTCAGGACGCACCAACTCCACTTCCCGGACACATCCGTGGAGGAACGGTAAACACCGCTCGCGATGCTCAGGAGCTGACGCCGACCGCGTGCCGGAAGCTCGTCGGGTCGGTGACCAGGTCCAGCATGGCCCGGGCGACGTCGGCGCGCGGCACGGTGGACCCGGCGGGCCCGGACTCGACGGCGTGCCGGTAGCGGCCCCGGCCCGGCCGGTCGGTCAGTCGCGGCGGCCGGACGGCCGTCCAGTCCAGGTCGCTCGCGCGCAGCATGCCTTCCATCGCCTCCAGGTCGGTGTACACGTCCCGGAGCACCGCCCAGAGCAGCGGGCCGAAGGCCTTCGCGGCGAGCAGCGGCTGCCCGGCCCCGGAGCGGTTGAGCGGGGCGGCGCTGACCACCAGGAGGCGGCGCACCCCGGTGGCCGTCATGGCGGCGGCCGCCGCGCGGGCGGAGTTGGAGGCGGGTTTGAGTGGATCGCGCCGGCCGGCCTGGCCGATGGCCGAGAGGACGGCGTCGGCGCCCGCGACCACCGGCTCCAGCGAGGCGGCGTCGAGGGCGTCGGCCTTGACCACGGTCAGCCGGTCGTGCCGGAGGGGGAGTCGGGCCGGGTCGCGGACGGCGGCCGTGACCAGGTGTCCGTCGGCGAGGGCGAGGGTGACCAGCTGGCGGCCGATGCCGCCGGTGGCGCCCAGGACGGTGAGTTTCATGGCCCCTCCCGTGGGGTGGGTGAGTGCTCACTTCTGCTGTCCTCCTCATGGTGGGTGAGTGCTCACCCACCTGTCAAGGTAGGCTGGTGCCCATGACGAACGAGGGGAACCGCGAGGACGGCCGGCCGCTCACCGGCGGGGCGCTGACCAGGGCCCGGGTGCTGGATGCCGCCGCCCGGCTGATCGGCACGGTCGGACTGGTCCGCGCCACCACGAAGCAGATCGCGCGGGAGGCCGGCTGCTCGGAGGCGGCGCTGTACAAGCACTTCCGGGACAAGGAGGACATCTTCGTCCGCGTCCTGCGCGAACGCGCCCCGCGCCTGGCCGCGGCCGTCGCCGAACTCCCCGACCGGGCCGGGCGGGGCTCGGTGCGCGAGCACCTGGAGGCGGTCGTGCTGATCGCCGTGCCGTTCTACCGGCAGTCCTTCCCGATGGCCGGCGGCCTGCTCGCCAGCCCCGAGCTGCTCGCCGCCCACCGCCGCAAGCTCGACGACGCCGGTCCGCACCACGTCAGCTCCCACCTGGCCGAGTACCTGCGCGCCGAACAGCGGCTCGGCCGGATCGCCGCCGACGTCGACCCGCACGCCGCCGCGATGCTGCTGATCGGCGCCTGCTTCCACCGGGCCTTCCTGGAGGTCTTCTACGCCGGGGAGGCCCCGACCGAGGCGCTGGTGCCCGCGGATCCGGAGGAATTCGCGGCGGCGACGGTCCGGGCCCTGGTCGGCGGGATCGAAGCCCCGGGGGCCTGAGGCATTCGGCCGAGGATGTCGCGCGGGGTGACCGGCCCGATGCCTAGCGTGACCTCCTGGCCGGGCCAACGTCCTGGTCGGCAACTTCAACAACGCGGCGAACCCGCCGACCGGCTTGCAGGGCACCGGCACCACACTGGTCCAGATCACCCCGGACGGCACCCCGGACGACCTTCGCCAGCGGGCGGACCCGGCGGCCCTGGTGGTCGGCCCGACCGGGGTCGGCCTCCACGACGGCACGCTCTACGTCGCCGACACGGTGCTCAGCCGGATCACCGCGATCCCGGACGCGTTCACCCGCAAGGACAGCGCCGGCACCGGCCGGGTCGTCACCTCGGGCGGCAACCTCAACGCCCCGCTGGGCATGGCGGTCACGCCCAGGGGCGACATCCTCACCGTCAACGGCGGGGACGGCAACATCGTCGAGACCGACCGGGCCGGGCGCCAGGTCGCGGTCAAGACGATCAACAGCGAGGGCAGCCCGCCCGGAGCGGGCGCGCTCTTCGGCCTCGCGCTGGACCTCGACCACGACGCGGTCTACTTCGTCAACGACGCGGACAACGTCCTCGACGTCCTGCACTGACGGCGGGCGCCCTCGGGCCGGAGTCCGTCCGGCCCGGGGCGGAGCCCGTCCGGCCCGGGGCGGAGCGGTCCGGGGCGGAGCGGTCCGGGGCGGAGCGGTCCGGTGGCTTCGGCCTCAGGAGAGCTTCGCTCCGGGGGCGAAGGCGGGCAGTTTCTGGAGACTGCTGCGCACGGCCTCGGCGCCGTACTCGAACATCTGCCGCTCGTAGGCGTCGACCGCGCCGAGCAGGTCACGGCGGCCTTCGTCGGCCTCGACCAGGCGGCGGCGCAGGAGGTCGGCGTCGCGCAGCGCGGTGTTCGCGCCGTTGCCGCCGGTCGGGGAGGTGGCGTGGATCGCGTCGCCGAGCAGCGTGACCGGGCCGCAGGCCCAGCGCTCGCCGGGCTCGACCACCCGGATGGAGAGCAGCGTGCTGTTGTCGGGGTCGGCCTGCTCGATCAGCGCGCGCAGCTGGGGGTGCCAGCCTGCCATCCTGGACAGCACGGCGTCCTGCGCGGTCAGGTCCTCCAGCGACCCGTTCGGCGGCAGGATCATGGCCCAGCGCACGTAGTCGCCGATGTCGGGCAGCGTGACCTCGGGGGCCAGTCGCTCGGCGGCCTGCCGCGGCGGGGTGCGGAAGCGCATCGCGCCGAGCAGCAGGCTGACGCCGTCGCCGGTGATCTTCGAGCCGTAGGCCTTGGACAGGTCGGCGAACTCGTCGGTCAGCGGGGTGCGGCCGATGACGAACCGGACGCCGGTGTCGGTCGGGGCGGTCCGCGGTGAGAGCACCCCGCGGACCGCGGAGGTGACGCCGTCCGCGCCGACGAGCAGGTCGGCGGTGGCCGGGTCGCGGCGGGCGAACCGGGCCCGGACCTGGCCGTCGGCCAGCACGTCGTAGCCGGTCAGGGCGGCATCGGTGTGCACGGTGAGGCCGGTCAGCAACAGCTGTCGCAGCACCTGCCGGTCGACCACGATGCCGGTCCGGCTCGCGCCGAGCCTGCCGATCTCGTTCAACTGCGGGTCCAGGAACAGCTGTTCGGCGGAGGCGTCCATGACGATCTCGTCCAGCAGCGGGTGCCAGCGCGTCGGCAGGCAGTCGCGCACCGCCTGGAATCCGACCGGGTCGAGCACGAGCCGGTAGCCCTGGAACCGGGCGGCGATCCCCGGATCGCGCTCGAACACCTCGGCCTCGATCCCGGCTCCGCGCAGACCCTGCGCGAGGGCCAGACCTCCGAGGCCGGCTCCGACGACGGAAACGCGCATCACACACCTCCAGGAGAGCGGGACGAACTTTGTTCGTCCTGACGATCTAAGTTCTACGCAACGAACATTGATCGTGTCAAGGTAGAGTGGTCGACATGCCCGCCGATCCCCGCCAGCGACGCGCGGCCCGCCACGCCCAACCCGCGGCGGAGGCCGCCGCACCGACGCCACGCAAGAAGCCGATCACCGTCGAACGGATCACCGACGCCGCCCTGGAGGTCGTCGCCGCTGAGGGGTACGACGCGCTGACCATCCGCCGGGTCGCCGCCGTGCTCGGCACCGGTCCGTCGTCGCTGTACGCGCACATCGTCAACAAGGACGACATCGACGACCTGCTGATCGGCCGGCTCTACGCCGAGGTCGTACTCCCGGAGCCGGATCCGGCCGCCTGGCGCGATCAACTGCTCGGGGTGTACACGCAGATCCGCGATCTGTACCTGGAGTACCCCGGAGTCTCGCGCGCCGCGCTGGCCACGGTGTCGACCAACCTGGAGACGCTGCGGGTCGGCGAAGGAATCCTGGCGATCCTGCTCGCGGGCGGCATCGAGCCGAGGGCGGCCGGCTGGGCCCGTGACGCGATGTCCCTCTACGTCAGCGCCTACGCGCTGGAGCAGTCGCTGGTCCGGCGACGGCGCGGGCACCCGGATCAGGAATGGGTGCTCAGCCGGGAGGAGTTGCTGGACCGCTTCACCGCACTGCCCGCCGAGCGGTTCCCGCAGACCCGACGCCATGCCGCGGAGCTGATCTCCGGCACCGGACCCGACCGCTTCGAGTTCGCCCTCGGCCAGCTCATGAACAACCTGCGGCCCGCGACCGGTTGACCTGCGGCGTGGGGGCACGCCGCCTTCACCCGCACACCCGTGATCCCGGCACGACACGATCGACAGACAACGGAGTACCGGGTGAGTCAAGCCCCCACCACGTCAACCGCCGGCGTTCCCGGGGGAGTCGGCGACGCACGCCCGTCCTGGCCGGTGCGGCGCGGGCTGCTGCCGGAGTCCGGTCCCCAGCGGAAGCTGGCCCTGGCCGGCTTCGTCAACCAGCTCGGCACCGCGGCCTTCCTGGCGACCGTGCCGCTGTACGCCCATCAGGTGATCCAGCTGTCCGTCGGGCAGGTCGGACTCGCTCTCGGCCTCGCGGGAGTGGTCGGTCTGGTCGCCGGGATCCCGGTGGGACAGCTGGCCGACCGCCGCGGCCCGCGGGACATCTTCGTGGTCACTCTGCTGATCCAGGCGCTGTCCATGCTGTCGCTGCTGTTCGCCCACTCGTTCCTGGCGTTCACGCTGGCCGTGGCCGTGACGGACCTCGCCGGCGCGTCCGGCGGTGCGGCCCGCGGCCCGTTGATCCGCCGCTTCGGCGGTGACGAGGTGCCGAGGTTCCGCTCCTACCTGCGCTCGGTGGCCATGCTCGCCGGGACCTTCGGCGCGATGGCGGCCGGAGCGGTGGTGCAGATCGACAGCGACCTCGCCTACCGCGTCCTCATCCTCGGCAACGCGCTGACGTTCATCGGCAGTGCCGCCGTCCTGGTCGGGCTGCCCAGGCTCGCCCCCTTGGCGCCCCCGCGCGAGGAGGGCCGGTGGATCGCGCTCAAGGACAAGCCGTACCTGGCGTTCGTCGTGCTCGACGGCATCCTGTGGATCCAGAGCGAGGTGCTGTCGTTCGCGCTGCCGCTGTGGGTGGTCCTGCACACCGACGCACCGCGGTGGTTCGTCGGTCCGGCGATCGCCGTCAACACCGTGATGGTGGTGTTGCTGCAGATCCGGACCGGTCGCGGGGTCAGGGGCGGCACGGTCGCCGGCCGGGCCGTCCGCCGCGCCGGGCTGGCGTTCATGGTCGGCATGGCGGTCATCGCGACGGCCTCCGGAGTACCCGGCTGGGCCGCCGTGGCCGTCATGACGGTGGGCGTCGCCGTTCACACGGTGGGCTCGCTGTGGCATGCGGCCGGGTCGCTGGAACTGCGGTTCCGGCTGGCTCCCGCACACGCCCAGGGCCAGTACTCCGGAGTGTTCGGCATGGGCATGGGCCTGTGCTACACCGTCGCACCGAGCCTGCTGGGCCTGCTCTGCGTGACCTGGGGGGCGCCCGGCTGGCTCATGATGGGCGGCGTGTTCGTCGCGGCCGGCCTCGCCATGCCCCACGTGGTCCGGTGGGCGGGCCGCAGCCGGGAGTTGGCGGACACCGCCGCCTGAGCCGCCCCCGGACCCGGCGCCCCCTCGCTCCGGAACGCACCACTAGGCAGGCGACATGACCTCGTACAGATTCCCGGCGTCATCGGTGAAGTACAGCCCGCGGGCGCACAGCGGGTGGTGGGTCCGCCCGTTGCCGGGCTCACGGGGGTCGTCGCCGTAGGGCACCCCGGCGGCCCGCAGCCGGTCGAGGATCCCGTCGAAGGTGTCCGGGTCCACGTCGAAGGCCAGGTGGTGGCCGGACGGGTCCGCCGTCGTCAGGAAGTCCAGCGTCAGCGAGTCGTTCACCCGCACCGGCGCGAAGTGCCGGTCGGGGCCGGGGTAGTCCAGGCCCATGACGGAGGCGAAGAAGCGCGCCGCCGCCTCGTTGTCGACGGCCGGGACGATGGTGTGGTTCAGCGAGATGGGCATGCTCCGCCTTCCTGGGTGACTGGTCATCGGGACGTCGGGTCGTACCACGCAGCGGGGGCGGGATCGGTTGCGGTCGACCGGACCTGACGGTTCGTCGGAGTGGCGGGCGGGCCGGCCGTCAGGGGCCGGGGGCGAGGTAGCGGCGGCCCGGTATCTGTTCGAAGATCAGGTTGGTGCGGGTCTGGGCCACCGCGGGGTGGGTGGTGAGGTGGTCGACGACGAAGTCGCGCAGCGACTCGGGGCCCGCGACGCCGACGTGCAGCAGGTAGTCGTCCGAGCCGGCCATGTGGAAGACGGCGAGGACGCCGGGCAGGTCGGGGGCGGTGCTGCGGAAGCTCTCGTTCTGCTCCCGGGTGTGGGCGCGCAGCCGCACCGAGATCATCGCCTGGAGCGGCAGGCCGATCGCGGCCGGGTCGAGTTCGGCGCGGAAGCCGCGGATGATGCCGCGGTCCCGGAGGGCGCGGACCCGGGCCAGGCAGGTGGAGGGGGCGATGCCGACGGCGGCCGCGAGGGCGTTGTTCGGGAGGCGGGCGTCGTCGGCCAGGGCGCGGACGATCGCCCGGTCGACGTCGTCGAGGGGTGAGCGCCTGACCTGCGGATTGTTCGGCATGCCTGCCAGGATCCCAGCCCGTTCCGCAGATTCGCAAACCTGATCGACCCGGAACCGAATGTTCTTCGGAAGGGCTTCCCCCGGGCGCCCGAAAGTTCCATCCTTACCGACGGTCCTCCCCGGCACCCAGGGTGACGGTGGCGACCTCCCGCCGTCGTCCCCGCACCTCCGGAGCGCCCCGCCCATGAGCCCGACCGCCTTCCCCTCCGCCGCGACCGCCGTCGACCCCGGTCCGGAGCTGGACGGCGGCGACTTCGCCCTCCCCGAGGGCGGTCTGGACGAGGCCGGGCGGCTGCGCGCGCTCGACGCGGTGGACGAGTACCTGACCCGCAAGCGCAAGCACCTGGTCGGCTACCAGGCCACCCAGGACATGCAGGGCACCGCGCTGGACCTCGCCCGGTTCCTGCCGAACAACATCAACAACCTCGGGGACCCGTTCCAGAGCGGCGGCTACAAGCCCAACACCAAGGTCGTCGAGCGGGCCGTGCTCGACTACTACGCCAAGCTCTGGCACGCCGAGCGCCCGCACGACCCGGCCGACCCGGAGTCCTACTGGGGCTACATGCTGTCCATGGGTTCCACCGAGGGCAACATGTACGCCCTGTGGAACGCCCGGGACTACCTGAGCGGCAAGGCGCTGATCCAGCCGCCGACCGAGCCCCTGGACGCGGTGCGCTACGTCAAGGCCGACCCCGACCGGCGGAACCCGAACGCCCACCACCCGGTGGCGTTCTACTCCGAGGACACCCACTACTCCTTCGCCAAGGCCGTCGCCGTGCTGGGCGTGGAGACCTTCCACGCCGTCGGCCTGGAGAAGTACCCGGACGAGTGCCCGCTGGTCGACCCGGTGACCGGCCGCCGCGACTGGCCCACCGAGGTGCCGTCCCGCCCGGGCCCGTCCGGCCTGTCCTGGGACGGCACCGGGGAGATAGACGTCGACGCGCTCGCCGTCCTGGTCGAGTTCTTCGCCGCCAAGGGCCACCCGGTCTTCGTCAACCTCAACCTCGGCAGCACCTTCAAGGGCGCCCACGACGACGTCCGCGCGGTCTGCGAGCGGCTGCTGCCGATCTTCGAGCGGCACGGGCTGGTGCGCCGCGAGGTCGTCTACGGCAGCTGCCCGCGGACCGGCCGTCCACTGGTCGACGTGCGCCGCGGCTTCTGGATCCACGTGGACGGCGCACTCGGCGCAGGCTACGCGCCGTTCCTGCGGCTGGCCGCCCAGGATCCGGAGGCGTACGGCTGGACGCCCGAGGCGGAGCTGCCCGAGTTCGACTTCGGGCTGCGGCTGCCCACCGCCGGGCACGGCGAGGTCGACATGGTCTCCTCGATCGCGATGAGCGGCCACAAGTGGGCCGGCGCGCCGTGGCCGTGCGGCATCTACATGACCAAGGTGAAGTACCAGATCTCGCCGCCGTCCCAGCCCGACTACATCGGCGCGCCGGACACCACCTTCGCCGGCTCCCGCAACGGGTTCTCCCCGCTGATCCTCTGGGACCACCTGTCCCGGTACTCCTACCGCGACCAGGTCGGCCGGATCCGCGAGGCCCAGGAGCTCGCCGCCTACCTGGAGCGGCGCCTGACCGCGATGGAGCGGGAGCTCGGCGTCGAGCTCTGGCCGGCCCGCACCCCGGGCGCGGTCACCGTGCGGTTCCGCAAGCCGAGCCCGGAGCTGGTGGCCAAGTGGTCGCTGTCCTCCCAGGACGTGGTGATGGTCCCGGGCGACGAGACCACCCGGCGCAGCTACGTGCACGTCTTCGTGATGCCCTCGGTGGACCGGGCCAAGCTGGACGCCCTGCTCGCCGAGCTCGCCGAGGACCCGGTGGTCCTGGGCGCCTCCTGACGACCGGCAGGCCGGGGCGGGCGGCCGGTCGTCAGAGGTTGGTCAGCCGGTCGCCCTTGGCGTCCTGGAGCACGTGGTCGACGCAGACCGCGAGGACGACCAGCAGCAGGGCGTCCTGCTGCTCCAGGACGTCGACGGCGTAGGCGTCGCGGATGGTGAACCAGCGCCGGGAGACGTGCGCCAGGGTGGTGCCCTCGTGCTGGATGTCGAACTCGCGGTCCCACAGGTTGCCGTTGATCCGCAGCCGGCGGCCGTCGCCGAGGCGGACCTTGAACCGGTCGCCGAAGAGCGTGAACATCTTCTTGCTGATCTTGGCGGTCAGCTCGCCGTTCTGCTTGATCAGCAGGGTGTGGTGGATGGTGAAGGCCTTGCGGACGATGCTCGCGACGTGCTCGCCGCGGGTGTCCTCCAGGGCGAAGGTGCGGCGCAGCCGGAAGAACTTCCGGTTCACCCGGTAGAGCTTCTCCCGGTGCTCGGTCTCTATCCAGGCCTCTTCGTGGAAGGCGAACATGCGGTCGCGGACCAGGTAGCGCACTGTGGGTCCCCCCGTGGTGGTGCCGCCGGCCCCCGTGGCGCGGCGCGGCCCAGAGCGTAGCGCCTGGTCAGCGCGGGGGAGGGGCGGGGGGTGGAGGCTTTACCGGTCCGCTACCGGGCTGCGACGATCCGCCGACACCGCGGTGACCCGGCGGTGACACCGGGCCGTGCGACGGGCGTCGGCGGATGGGGGCGGCGGGCGTGTGGCGGGCGTCGGCGCCGGGCGGCGGTGACGGGCGTTGGGGGTCAGGCGATGCCCTGCCCGTCGATGTCCGCCCCCCACTGGTCCTCGCCGACGGCGCCCACGCAGTAGCCCCCGCCCTGCACGGTGCCGCCGGCGTCCTGGCACTGCTCGGCGGTGACGTCGGCGGGGAGCACGGCGGCGGTGGCGGGCGCCGCGCCCGCGAGGGCGAGCACAGCGGCGAGGAGCGGGACGGCGAGGAGCGGGGCGGCCAGGCGGGCCGGGGATGAAGTGGACATGTGCCTCACGAGAGCACGCGCCGGGGGTGACGGCCAGTCAGGTACGCCCGTTCGCGGGCCCCGGCCCCGTCAGTGCGGCCGCGCCGGTTCCGGGGGCCAGGAGTCCGGGTCGAGGACGCCGAGGCCGTAGGCGCGGGCGACCAGGGCCGTGCGGTTGGGGAGCTGCCAGCGGCGGGCGAGGCGGGTGAGGTGGTAGTTGACGCCGTCCGCGGTGAGGCCGATCTCCTTGGCGATCCGGGCGGTGGTGGCGCCCCGGGCGGCGGCGGCCAGGATGCGGGCCTCGATCGGGCTGGCCTCCGGGTGCGGGGGCGGCGCCGGGAGCTCCGGGCGGGCGGCCGGTTCGGCCAGGGCGCGGAGCGAGAGCAGCATGTTCGGGGTCTGTTCCGGGGTGTCGCTGACCAGGTCGACCGTCATCTCGCCCTGCCGCTCGGTGCCGCCGGCGGGCGTCCAGGACACCCCGACGGAGTACTGCGAGCGGCGGTGCAGCCGGATCGCCTCGGCGAGGGTCTGCAGCGAGGTGTCGTCCCGCAGGGTGAAGTACTCCAGGATCCGGCGGTTGCGCAACTGCCCGGGCAGCCCGCCGAACTCGGCGGCCATCGCGCGGTTGACGATCATGATCCGGCCGCCCCACTCGCAGACCGCGATGGGCACCGGGTTGTGGTCCAGCAGACGCAGCGCCCGGTTGCGCCAGACCACTGCGGCGTCCAGGCGGGTGCCCGGCGCCGGACCGCAGCCGTCGGTCGGTCGGATCATCGTTTCTCCTCCCCGCGGCCGCCGCCCACGCCAGATCTGACAGGCCGTGGGCAAGTCTCGTGCAGCCGTCGGTACTACACAATCATGTAGTGATCGAGGTCCGGCGCTCCTGACGAGGGCGGAGAGTGGAGATACCGAGAACTTTCCTGCCGTGGGAGGGACCTACCGATGACCGACACCACGACCGAGGCCGTGCCGGCGACACCGACCGCCGAGGCCATGCCCGCCTTCCGGGCCGGCGCCGACGCCTACGGGCACACCGGCGCCGGCGCCGGCGCCCCGGGCGTCCCGTTGGTGGACATCTCCGACCTGCCGCCGGTCAGCGTCCCCGTGCTGCGCACCATGGAACTCGCCAGAACCCACGGTCCCGCGTTCTTCCAGCGCCTGCACGGCCGGGAGATCCTGGTCGTCAGCAGCCTGGAGCTGGTGGAGGAACTGGCCGACGAGGAGCGCTTCACCAAGGCCGTCGGCCCGGCGCTGGAGAACGTCCGGGAGTTCACCGGGGACGGCCTGTTCACCGCCTACAACGACGAGCCGAACTGGGCCAGGGCGCACGACATCCTGATGCCCGCCTTCGCCCTGGGCTCGATGCGCACCTACCACCCGGTGATGCTGGAGGTGGCCCGCCGGGTGATCGGGGCCTGGGACCGCCGCGCGGCCGCCGGGCTGACCGTGGACGTGCCCGGCGACATGACCCGGATGACCCTGGACACCATCGGACTGGCCGGGTTCGGCTTCGACTTCGGCTCCTTCGAGCGGGACGAGCCCCACCCGTTCGTGGAGGCGATGGTGCGCTGCCTGGAGTGGGCGATGACCAAGCTCACCCGGGACCCGGATCTCGACCACCGCGAGCGCGACGCCGCGTTCCGGCGGGACGCCGACTACCTGGCCGGCGTGGTGGACGAGGTGATCGCCGCCCGGGCCGGGAGCGGTGCCGAGGCCGGTCCGGCGCAGGACCTGCTCGGTCTGATGCTCGGGGCCGTCCACCCCGCCGACGGCACCAAGCTGGACATGGAGAACATCCGCAACCAGGTGATCACCTTCCTGATCGCCGGGCACGAGACCACCTCGGGAGCGCTCTCCTTCGCGCTGCACTACCTGGCCAAGCACCCGTCCGAACTCCGGCTGGTCCAGGAGGAGGTGGACGCGCTCTGGGGCGACCTGGCCGACCCGGAGCCCTCCTACGAGGACGTCGGCCGGCTGCGGTACACCCGGCAGGTGCTCAACGAGGCGCTCCGACTGTGGCCCACGGCGCCCCAGTTCAGCCGGGAGGCGCGCGCGGAGACCCGGCTCGGCGGGCGGATCCCGGTCCGCCCGGGGACGCCGATCTTCGTGCTGACCCCGATGCTGCACCGCGACCCGGCCTGGGGCGACAACCCGGAGCTGTTCGACCCCTCCCGCTTCGACCCCGAGCGCGAGGCGGCCCGCTCGCCGCACGCCTTCAAGCCCTTCGGCACCGGCGAACGCGCCTGCATCGGGCGGCAGTTCGCGCTGCACGAGGCGACCATGCTGCTGGGCATGCTGGTCCACCGCTACCGGCTGATCGACCACGCCGACTACCGGCTGACCCTCAAGCAGACGCTCACCATCAAGCCCGACGACTTCACCCTCGCCCTCGCCCCGCGCACCCCCGCGCCGCTCGCCGGTGCCGCCGCCACCGCGCAGGCGGCCAGGCCGGTCGGCGCCGCGCCCGCGGCGGAACGCGCCGCGCGGGTCCGCCAGGGCACCGGCCTGCTGTTCCTGCACGGCTCCAACTACGGTGCCAGTCGCGAGTTCAGCCGCCAACTCGCCGACACGGCGGCCGAACTCGGCTGCGACACCGTGGTCGCGCCGCTCGACGCCTACGCCGACGGGCTGCCCACCGACCGGCCGGTGGTGATCACCGCCGCCTCCTACAACGGCCAACCCACCGACGACGCCGCCGAGTTCGTCCGCCGACTGGGCGAGGCCCCGGACGGCGCGGCCGAGGGCGTCGAGTACGCGGTGCTCGGCATCGGCGACCGGACCTACGCCGCCACCTACCAGCGCGTCCCCACCCTGATCGACGAGCGCCTCGGCGCCCTCGGCGGCACCCGGCTGCTCGCCCGTGCCGAGGCCGACGCCTCCGGTGACCTGGCCGGGACGGTCGGGGAGTTCACCGAGGCACTCGTCGAGCTGCTGCTGGCCCGCCACGGCGACGCCGAGGCGGTGGCCCCGCCCCGGGAGGAGGCCGGGTTCACCGTGACCGAGCTGGTCGGTGGCCCGCTGCACGCGCTCGCCACCCGGCACGGCATGAGCGAGCTGACCGTCACCGCCGTCGACAGCCTGACCGACCCCGGCTACCACCGGGTCAAGCGACTGGTCCGGCTCGCCCTGCCGGACGGCACCGACTACCGGACCGCCGACCACCTGACCGTGCTCCCGGCCAACGACCCCGCCCTGGTCGAACGCGCCGCCGCGCTGTTCGGCGCCGAGCTCGACACCGTGCTCGGGATCGTCGCCCACCGGCGCACCGGCCCCGCCGTCGACCGCCCGCTGACCGTACGGGAACTGCTCACCCACCACGTCGAGCTCCAGGACCGCCCCACCGCCGAACAGCGCGCGGTGCTGGCCGGGCTCAACCCCTGCCCGCCCGAGCAGGCCGCGCTGCGGGCGCTGCCCGCGGACGACCCGCGCACGCTGCTCGACCTGGTCGAGGACCACCCGGCCCTGCGGGAGGCGCTGAGCTGGCCGGTGCTGCTGGACCTGCTGCCGGCGATCCGGCCGCGGCACTACTCGATCTCCTCCTCGCCGTCGGTCGACGGGGACGAGGTCGACCTGATGGTCTCGGTGCTCGACGCGCCCGCCCGCTCGGGCCGGGGCACCTTCCGGGGCACCGGCTCCGGCCACCTCGCCCGGCTGGCCGTCGGCGACACCGTGCTGGCCCGGGTCCGGCCCTGCCGGGAGGCGTTCCGGATCGGCCACCGCACCCCCGTGGTCATGATCGCGGCCGGCACCGGCCTGGCGCCCTTCCGCGGCGCCGTCGCCGACCGCCGCGCGCTGCTCGGGACGGGGGCCGAACTGGCCCCGGCGCTGCTGTACTTCGGCTGCGACGCCCCGGACGCGGACTACCTGCACCGGGCCGAGCTGGAGGAGGCCGAGCGGGCCGGCGCCGTCTCGATGCGGCCCGCGTTCAGCGAGCGGCCGCAGGACGGGCGGCGCTTCGTCCAGGACCGCATCGCGGCCGAGGCGTCGGAGGTCTGGGAGCTGCTCGCCGCCGGGGCCGAGGTGTACGTGTGCGGCGACGGCGCCCGGATGGCGCCCGGCGTGCGGGAGGCCTTCCGGGCGCTCTACCGGGAGCGCACGCCGGGGGCGGACGAGCGGCAGGCGCAGGACTGGCTGCAGGGCCTGGTCGAGGCAGGCCGCTTCGTCGAGGACGTGTACGCGGGCTGAGGGCCCGTTCGGCGCGGGACGGCCGTCCGGCCGGTGCGTCGGTGGAACGCGTCAGTGGGAGGCTCAGTGCACCGGCGTCAGTAGACGCTGACGTCGTACGCGGCGAGGGCCGCGTTCACCGGCTGGAAGAAGGTCGTCCCGCCGGTGGTGCAGTCCCCGCTGCCGCCGGAGGTCAGACCGAGCGCCTTGTCGCCCTCGTACAGCGGGCCGCCGGAGTCACCCGGCTCGGCGCAGACGTCGGTCTGGATCAGGCCGCGGACCGTCCCGCCGCCGGTGTAGCGGACGGTGGCGTCGAGGCCGGTGACCGTGCCGGTGTGGGTGCCGGAGGTCGACCCGGTGCGGGTGACCGCCTCGCCCACGTACGCGTCGGGGGCGGAGGTGAACCCGCCGGGGTGGTCGAGCGCTTCGTTGTCGTAGCGGACCAGCGCGTAGTCGTGGCCGGGGAAGGTGGAGGCGAGGGTCGGGCCGATCGCGGTGCGGTGGGCGCCGTCCGCGTACCAGGTGGCGGCGACGTTCCCGCAGTGCCCGGCGGTGAGGAAGTAGTGGGCGCCGCCGTCGGCCACGTTGAAGCCGAGCGAGCAGCGGTAGCGGCCGCCGTAGACGGCGTCGCCGGCGGCCAGCAGCGGGGTGAACCGTCCGGGGACGCGCTGGACGGTCAGGGCGGGCGCGTCGGGGCCGACGGCGCGCACGAGTTCGGTGAGCGCGGCCGGGGAGACGGTGCTGTCGGCGGTCACCACGACCCGGCCGCCGGCCCGGTCGACGTACCAGGCCGTCCCGTCCACCTCGGCGTTCAGGACGGCCTCGCTGACCGCGGCGAGCCGCTCGGCCCCGGCGGCGGTGCGAGTGAGCGCTGTCGCGGTCGCGGTCGCGGCGGCGGCGCCGGGGGAGGGGGCGGTGAGGGCGGTGGCGGTCAGCAGGGCGAGCAGTGCGGTGGTCCCGGGGATGCGGGCGGCGGTCCTGCGCATGGTCTTCCTCCTGGGGGCGGGCCCTGGGGGTGGCGCCTCCGGGAGCGGCACGGGACGAGCTGCTCCTGACGGGCGCTGACCGGAAGTATGCGGACCGCGGACGGTTCCGGTACAGACGTCCTGAGACGGCGTCGGAGGTACGGACCCGGCGTGCGAACCCCGCCGTGCGACGCGGTTCGGCTCAGCGCGCCGTGCTCACCGGCACCGGAGGACGGCGTCGACCCGGGCGGCCGTGGCGAGCAGCTCACGGTCGGCCAGCCGGGGCCCGATGAGCTGGACGCCGACCGGGGCGGAGCCGCTGACCGGGAGCGGGATCGTCACCGAGGGCAGGCCCGAGGTGGCCGCCGGGGAGGTGTTGCGGATCAGGGTCTGGAAGGTGGGCACGTCCCGGCCGTTGAGCGGGAGGCTGTCCTCGTACCGGCGCAGCGGCCGGGCGCACACCGGGACGGTCGGGCTCAGCAGCGCGTCCAGGCCGTGCGCGGTGAACAGCTCGGCGTAGGCCTCCTGGAGGGTGCTGCGGGTGGCGAGCGCACCGCGCAGACCGGCCTCTCCCGGGTACCCGGGAGAGCCGGGCAGGGCGGCGGCCCCGAGCAGCGCCGCCATGTCCGGGTCGCCGACCGCGGCGATCAGTTCGGCCGGGCCGAGCCCCGCGCCGTGCTCCGCCAGATAGCGGCCCAGGGCGGTGGCGAACTCGCCGAAGACCAGCGGGAATCCGATCCGGTCGTCGTACTCGACCAGGTGCGCCGTGTCCACCGGCACCCACTCGGTCCGCGCGGAGGTGAGGCGGTCGACGGCCTGCTCCCAGGCCGTACGGACCGGGTCCTCCAGGTCCTCGGTGAACACCTGCCTCGGCAGGCCGAGCCGCAGCGGGCGCACCGGGTCGGCGAGGGCGGGCGGGGCGGGCGGACTGGCGGGGGCTCCGGTGACCAGGGCGTCGAGCGTGGTGAGGCGCTCCAGGGTACGGGCCATCAGGCCGGGGGTGTCCCGGGTGGTGGACAGCGGGGTGACCCCCGCCGAGGAGTAGCGCCCGGCGCTGGGCCGCAGGCCGTAGACGCCGTTGAGCGCGGCCGGGATGGTGACCGACCCGCCGGTGTCGGTGCCGAGCCCGGCCTCCGCCACGCCCGCCGCCACCGCGACGGCCGTACCGCCGCTGCTGCCGCCCGCGAACAGGGCCGGGTCGGTGGCGTTGCCGACCGCGCCGAAGGTGTGGTTGCACGAGGTGGCGCCCAGGGAGAGCTCGTGCATGTTCGTCTTGCCCAGCACAATCGCCCCGGCCGACCGCAGCGCCGCCACCACGGGCGCGTCGGCGGCGGGCACAAAGCCGGTGAGCGCCGGGGTGCCCGCGGTGTTGGGCAGGCCGGCGACGTGGGTGTTGTCCTTGACGACCAGGGACCACGGAGCCGGGCCGCCGACCCGGGCGGCACGGCGTTCGTCGCTGCGGGCGGCCTGCGCGAGCGCCCCCTCGGCGTCGAGCGTGATGAAGGCGTTGAGGTGCCCGACGGCGGCGGCGCGCTCCAGCGCGGCCGACACCAGGTCATGGGCGCGGCCCCGGCCGGCGGTGGTGTGCTGCTCGGCCATGGGGGTCGGCTCCTTCGGTGCTGACGTACGGACGTACTGACGTACTGATGTGTTGGCGTACGGACGGGCTGACGTGCTGACGGGCTCGGGTGACGGTCGGTCACACCGTACCGGGGCGAAGACCCGGGCCCGGAACCGGTGCCGCGCCGGCGTGGGAGCCCCGGCTACCGGTGCGTGCGGACCTGGATGACGGCGTGGCGGCCGGTGGTGCGCCACGGGGCGCCGGTGGCGTCGAGCTGGGCGACGGTGGTGGGGGCGAGGCCGACGACCACGTCCGACTTCAAGGTGCGCAGGGCGGCGACGGGCGAGGGGAAGTGCTCGGCCGCCGTGCGGAACGGGGTGGTCGGCGGCCAGTCGCGGTCGCCCACCAGGCGGCGGTAGTTGAGGTCGCCCTTGAGGATCGTCAGCGCGGCGCCCGCGAGTTCGGACCGCAGGTCGTCCGGCAGGTCGTGGTACGGGAGCGGGGCGCAGAAGAACGGGTGGGTGCGGATCGTGAGCGCGCCGCTCTCCAACGCCCGCCACAGGCGGCGGCCGACGGCCCCGGCCGCCGGTGACGGCGCGGTGCGCAGGCGCTCGACCGCGGCGAGGGCGTCGGCCGTGGTCGCGTCCGAGACGAAGTACGGCTGCGGCTTCACGTGGAGGACGACCTCGGCGACCGGGCCGGTGCTCAGCAGGTGGTCGATCAGGACGAGGTCCGGCAGCAGTTCCCGGCCCGCGTTGTCCGCGATGACGCAGACCCGCCGGCCGCCGGCCCGCTGCAACTCGGCCCGCAGCAGCGCGCTGTCGTCGGCGAGCAGGTCGGCGTCGGCCGGGCCGCTGCCCGGCTCGGCGGTGAGCTGGAAACTGAGGTCGGCGCGGTTGCCCCACAGCGCGGACCGCAGCAGCGCGTCCGTCCGGCGCGGCTCCGGCAGGGCGTCGAGCCCGTCGAGCGCGGCCAGTTCCTCGTCGACGGCCGGTCCGGCCAGTTCGGCGTCCTTGAACGGGGCGAACGGGTCGACGCCCTGCCAGGCGCCGGGCCCGAAGTACCCGGTGGCGTCGAGCAGCCGGTGGTAGAACCAGCTCTCCGCCCACAGGAACGGCGCCTCGCCCCACGGCCTGCCCCACAGCCCCTCGCCCCACGCCAGCCAGCGGGCGGCGTCCGGGCCGTCCGCGGCCGGCGGCTCCAGGACGCCGCTGGTGCTCTCGGTGAGCAGCCGTTCCACGGCCGCCCGCTGGTCCGGGCCGTACGGCAGGGCGCCGAGGACCCGGCGGACCAGCTCGGGGTGGCGCTCGTGGAAGACGCCCCAGGCGAAGGAGCCGGGGGCGTCGCTGCGGATCACGGGGGCGTTCGGCACGGTGGGGCTCGGCTTTCTCGTCGTCGCCGCCGAGGGGCGGGGGTACGGGGGCGGGGGTACGGGGGCGGGGGTGCGGGGCCCGGCGGTCGGGGGTCGGGGGTCGGAGCCGAGGGTAGACGATCAAGGGCGCCGGAGGGGCCGGGGAGAAAAGTGTTATCCGTCGCGCCGACGCCGAGTCTCCTGGGCGTGGGAACGAACGCGCAAGGTCGCAGCAGAGGGTATGCGGCCGGTCTGCGGGGTTCGAAATGGGGCGCTCCGCACGGAGGCGTGAGTCTCCGGTCGCGTTCGTTCCCACGGCGCCGGGCCGGATCGTCCCGTCCGACCGGCGCCGCCCGGCGGTCCGCACGCATTCCCCCACGGCTGCGGGCCGCCGGGCCCTCGCCGGCCGCAGGGCCGGTCGGTCAGCTGCGGTGGAGCCGCCAGATCTGCTCCTCGCCGGTCTCGGCGGGGGCGATCGCCTTCGCCGGGCGGCGGGCGTGCTCGGTGAAGCCGAGGCGGGCCGGGACGGCGCCGCTGGCGAGGTTGGCCGGGTCGTGCACGATCTCGACGAAGTCCACGCCGGGGAGCCGGAAGGCCTGGTCGGCCAGCGCCCGGGCGGTACGGGTGGCGATGCCGCGGCCGGTGGCGGACGGGTGCAGCCAGTAGCCGATCTCCCGGCCGTGGTCGGCGGTGTCCGCGCGCCGGAAGAGCCCGCAGGCGCCGACGATCGCGCCGTCCAGCAGGATCGCGTAGGTGAAGTCCTGGCCGCTCTCCCACTTCCCCGGCCGCTCGGCCAGGAACTCGGCGGTCTTGGCCTCGCTGTGCTCCGCGACCCACGGCATCCAGGGCCGCAGGTGCTCCACCGACTCCTCGATGACCCGGAAGAGCTCGGGGAAGTCCGCCTCGCCGCGGAAACGGCGCAGCAGCACCTCGCCCAGGTCGATCTCCGGCTCGGCCGTCTCCGTCAGCTCCGTCAGCTCCATTCACGGATCATGGTCGTCACCCCGCCGCCGGCGCAACGGGATTTCGCCGCCCCCGCAGCAGGTGGACCAGCGCACCCACGCCGGCTGCGACACCGGCGATGAGCAGCAGGGACAGGTCGGCGAGGCCCACCATGGCGAAGTCGAACCGGGGGTTCTCGGCGGCTGCGGTGAACTCCGGGTCCACCAGGCCGTCCGGATCCTCGGTGACGCTCACCCGCTCGCCCGCCGCGTCGAACGACCCGCAGGACACGGACCGGCTGCGCGCCGGGGCGTCGTCGTAGCGCACGGTGCAGGAGTAGCTGGTGCCCTTGCCGTGGTGCACCGTGACGCCCGTGACGGTGCCCGGGTGCGCGGTGCCCCGCAGGGAGAGCACGGTGGCCTGGGTGGTGTTCAGGCTCATCAGCGGGACGGCGATCAGCGGGGCGAGCAGCAGCGCCAGCGCCGGGCCCCGCACCACCGCGGACTGCCCCAGGGACAGCACGGCGTAGACCAGGCCCGCCCCACCGGTCAGGGCCAGGGCCAGCGAGGGCAGGATGAACCACGGCCCGAACGCGCCGAGCGCCCCGCCGACGGGGAGCAGCGCGGCGGCGGCCGGGATCCACAACGCCGTCAGCACCGGCCGCCGGGGCCACGGCACGTCGTTCTTCCCGCGCGGAGTCCGGCGACCGCCGGCCCGGCCACCCCGCCGGTGCGAGTGGCCGGCGGCCGGCGCGGGCGTCTCGTGGTGCGTCATGGCGGCAGATCCTGCCAGGTCAGACAGCGGGCGGGCGGTGCCGGGGGAGAGCCCTTTACCGGGGCGGGCCGCATGTGGAGGTCGGTGGCGGGAGAGCTGTGGAACTCGGGGAGGCGCGGGGGTGTCAGTGGCACCTGGCACGATCGGGGGCGCCCGCACACTGCTGGCAGACAGGGGCGTGAGGGGGTGGTGGCCGTGGGGCCGAAGCGGCTGCTGGTGCTGGACGCGGCGCCGGGGGAGTTGCTCGACCGGGAGCTGGAGCGCCTGGTCGGGCACGGTCTGGCCGTCACGTTGAACCTGCGGCGGGTGGCGGATCCTGCGGGGGTCACGGCCCGGTGGGCGGGGCGGGTGGAGTTCACCGACGTCGACCTGTTCGACGAGGCGGCGCTGCGCGCCGAGCTGACGCGCGGTGGGCTGGGCTTCCACGCGCTCAAGTCCCGGGCGGGCGTGCCGCTGGGCTCCGCGCTCCTCGCGGCGGCGACGCAGACCGGGGTGGCGCACCGGCTGCGGGTGGTCGGACGGGCGGGGGCGGGCACGGACCACGTCGACCTGGCCGCCGCCGCCCGGTTCGGGGTCACGGTCACCCATACGCCCGGCTCGAACGCGAACGCCGTCGCCGAGTTCGCGCTGGCCCAGCTGCTCGCCCTGACCAGGAACCTGGTGCCGTACAACGAGGCCGCACAGCAGGGCCGTTGGACCTCGCCCGGCGCGCCCGCGGTCGGGCTGTCGGAGCTGACCCTGGGCATCGTCGGGCTGGGCCGGATCGGACGGGTCCTGGCCGAGCGGGCCACGGCGCTGGGCCTGAACGTCCAGGCCCTCACCCGGCACCCGGCCCTCGCCACCGTGCGGTCGGTAGCGGGCCTGGACGCCCTGCTCGCCACCAGCGACGTGGTCTCCCTGCACGTGCCGCTCACCCCGGACACCCGGGGGCTGATCGGCCGCGCCGAACTGGCCCGCATGCGGCCCGGTTCGATCCTGCTCAACACCGCCCGCGGCGGCATCGTCGACGAGCAGGCCCTCGCCGACGCCCTCCGCGACCCGGCCCACCCACTGGCGGCGGCCGCCGTGGACACCTTCGCCCACGAGCACGCCGCCTTCGCCTCACCGCTCTCCGGGCTGCCCAACGCCCTGCTCACCCCGCACGTCGCCGGGATGACCAGGAGCGCCATGACGGAGGCCGCACTGCGCTGCGCCGACCACGTCGCCGCGCTGCTCGCGGGCCGGCCGGAGGGTGTGCCGGTGGTGAGCTGAGCCATGGGGTCGTCGGGCCGGTTACGGCAGGACCGGCGAGGAGGGTTGTTCCGGGCGCGCGATATTCGGCGGGCGTCGGCGTCGGCGAGCCGTAGGGTTGGCGCGCCGAGACGGCCGGGTAGCGGGGGAGAAGCGTGCGGTCCGAGGAACACGCGGGGTGGGAGCGGGACTTCCCGGTCCGGTACCTCCTGGTGCGGGAGGACATCGACGGTGAGGGGGAGGGCGTGCTGTGGGGGCGGTGCGCGGAGGTCGAGGGCCTGTTCACGGACCCGCTGCCGCTGCCGCGAGAGGTCCTGACGCTGCGCGGCTGCCCGCGCGGGAGCCTGCTGGTCCAGGCCGTGGCGGCCGGCGCCGAACCGGTGCGGCTGCTGGGGGACGGAATGCTCTCGATCGAGCCTGAGGACCCCTCGAACGACGGGCCGGCCCGCTTCTGGGACCTGGAGGGCACGGCCGTCCTGGCCCAGTGGCCCACGCCGGGCGATCCCGGGTGCGTGGACATCGTCGTGGGCACTGGCGTCAGGGAGGACGACTTCTGGGGCGGCAGGCGGCTGCCTTCGAGTCCGCGGTTCGACCTGTGGTTCCCCTCGATCCGGGGGGACAGCCCGTCGGGCGGTTGCCGTTCCATCGACGGCCTGCTCACCCCGCGCCCGCGGCGACCCACCCGGCCCGTGCAGCTGATCGGCTGCGAACCCGCCGCACCGCTCCTGGCCCTGCTGCGCCGTCCCCTTCCGCAGCAGGGCGACCCGATCACGCTCCGGTGCATCGACCGCCACGGCCGGACGATGACCAGGCACCGCCTCGACCTGGATATTGTCGAGGCACGCCCGTCCGTTCTCGGCGGAGCCCTGATCGACGTCACCGTCACCGACCCCGGCGACGACCGCCCCACCCTGGCCGCCCGCGCGGTCCGGGAGGTCTGGTCCGACGGTGTTCCCACGCGGCCCGGCCAGTGGGCGCGGTTCGACGCCGAGGGCCGGTCCGCGTGGCTGGACCTCACCCACGGAGGCCCGTACGGGCCGGAGGGCCTCTCCGGCGGGACGTACCACCTGGACGGACAGCACGTCACCGACCGGGCCGGCTTGCTCCTGGCGCTCGGCGAAGCCCTGCTCGGCCCCGGCGCCAACTACGGCAGGGACCTGGACGCGATGACGGACTGCCTGGCCGGCGGGTTCTCCGTCGTGCCCCCGTTCACCCTCGTCTGGCACCACGCCGACATCGCCCGCGACGCCCTCGCCGGACACGTCCTGCACCATTGCGGCGGTCTGTCCTACTTCGAGCTGACCGTGAACCTCCTGCGCGAGTACGGCGTCACCGTCGAACTCCGGTGAGGGAGCCGACGGACGATCCCGCCCACCCGACGTGCCAGCTGGGTTCCAGCGGTACGACGTGGCCGGTCAGGGTGGCGACATCGACGGGGACGTCCGCGCGGGCGCGCAGGGCGGGGAAGGCGTGGGTGGTGTAGGCGGTGTGGGCCTCGGGGGAGGTCCAGAGGGTGGTGACCAGGTAGCGGTCGGCGGCGAGGCGGGTGACGGTGCCCGCGAGGAGGCCGCCGGCCGCGGCCATGCCGGGGGCCCAGACGTCGCGTTGGACGGCGAGGAAGTGCTCGGCGCGGCCCGGGTGGAGGCGGCAGTCGGCGGCGCGCAGCACGGTGGCGTGCCGGAGGGCGTCCGGGAGGGTGGGGGCCGTGCCGGGGAAGGCCTGGACGACGGGGCCGGCGGCGACCCGGATCGATTCCCAACTGCCCTGCTGGGCGGCCTCGGTGGCGATCGCGTCGTGGCGCTCGCGCAGGAAGCGGTCGTACCCGGCCCGGTCCGCCCAGAGGGCGTACAGCAGGGCCCGGCGGCCGGTGCCGTCCCAGCCGCCCAGTTGCCCGAGCAGCCCGGGCTGGTCCGCGATCGCCGACCAGCGGCGCTGTCCGGCGGCGAAGTCCGCGCGTGCGCCGGGCCGGACCCGGCAGTTGATCCACTTGCCCCACATGGGCGCCATCATGCTGCGCCGGGTGGGACGAGTGGCAATCGGCCGGAGGTCGCGGGCGGGCTCCGGCCAGGGGCGTAGGGCGTGGCGCCGGGCTGGTCGAGCGGGAGCTCTGCGGCGGGGGGTGGGGGGATGCCTCAGCGGGCGCCGACCGGGGGGAGGCGTTCGAGGATGCGGGCCATGCCGCTGGTCCAGTTGGCCTCCAGGGCGACGACGGCCTGGTCGAGGTCGCCGTCGAGGAGGCACTGGGCGATGCGCTCGTGCTCCTCGGCGGCGCGGCGGAGGATCTCGTCGTCGCCGACCACGACCCGCTCGTAGCGGTGCAGGGTCAGTTTCAGCGAGTCGATCATGTCGCGCAGCCGGGTGTTGGCGCAGCCGGAGAGCAACAGGGCGTGCCAGGCGTCGTCGTGGCGCTCTATGGTGCCGTGCGGGGCCTGGGGGGCGGAGAAGGCGCGGGCCTCGGCGAGGAGCCTGGGGGCGATCGCGGACAGGTGGGCCGGGTCGGAGGTGCGCAGGGCGAGCGACTCCAGGGCGATCACGATGGCCGTGAGGTCGAGGAACTCCTGCTTGCCGGTGGGTGCGAAGCGGAAGCCCTTGCCGCGCTCGCTGGTGATGATGCCCTCGCGCTCCAGGCTGATCAGCGCCTCGCGCAGGGGGGTCCTGCTGACGCCCAGTTCCTCGGCGAGCTGGACCTCGTTGATCGACTCGCCGGGGGTGAACCGGCCGCGGCCGAGCTGTTCCAGCAGTTCGTCCTTCACCTGCTCGCGCAGCGGACGCCGCTCGATCGCCATCGGGCTTCCCTTCCTCGTTCGTCCCGTAGAGTACCGGCCGCCGTCCGGCCCCCGCCGGGCCGGACGGCGTGGCCGGTCAGGCGGTTCCGGCGCCGTCCACGGCGATGACGGCGCCGCTGACGAAGGCGGCGGCGTCGCTGGCCAGGAAGGCGACGGTGCGGGCGATGTCCCCGGGCTGGCCGATCCGGCCGAGCGGGCGGTCGGCGGCGTCGGCGTAGAACGCGGCGGCGCTCTCGCCGAGCTGGCGGGCCTCCTCGGCGAGCATGCCGGTGTTGGTGTCGCCGGGGCAGACGCAGTTGACCCGGATGTTGTCCGGGCCGTGGTCGATGGCCATCGCCCGGGTCATGTTGACCACGGCGCCCTTGGAGGCGCAGTAGGAGACGGCCCGGCCGCCGCCCTTGATGCCCCAGCCGGAGCCGGTGTTGATGATGCTGCCGCCGCCGTTCGCGGCCATCAGCGGGACGACGAGTCCGCTGAGCAGCATGATCGAGCGGACGTTGACGGCCATCACCAGGTCCCAGTCCTCGTCCGTGATCTCGGTGACGGTGGACCGGCGGATGATGCCCGCGTTGTTGAACAGCACGTCCACGCCGCCGTGGTGGTCGACGGCGGTGCGGACGGCCCGCTCGCAGTCCGCGCGCCGGGAGACGTCGCAGCGGACGAAGGTGCCGCCGGTCTCCTTGGCCGCCCGCTCGCCGCGGTCGGCGTCGAGGTCGGCGAGGACGACGGCCGCGCCGAGTTCGGCGAGCAGGGCGGCGGTGGCCAGGCCGATGCCGGAGGCGGCGCCGGTGACGAGGGCGCGCTTGCCGTGCAGGTCGATCATGGGGAACTCCTTCGCGGGCGGGGGGAAAGGTGGACGGGTGGACGGGCGCCAGGCGGACGGGGTTCAGGCGGACAGGCGGTAGACGGCGCCGGAGCGGTGGCCGGTGATCACCCGGACGTGCCCGGCGAGGGCGTGGTCCAGCTCCGGTTCACCGGTGTCCAGCAGCAGCGGGCGGCCGGCCAGGGCCGCCAGTTTGGCCTCGGTGGCGAGGACCAGCAGCCGGTCCCGGCCGGCCGCGCGCAGCAGGTCGGGGGTGAGCTGCCGGTTGCCGCGGCCGAGCAGGAAGCCCTGGCCGCCGATGGGGGAGAGGGCGATCCAGGGGGCGCCGGGCAGGTCGCACAGCTGGTCGGCGCGGGCGTCCCGACGCAGGACGGCAGGCGGTGCGTCGGCGTGCAGGCGGAGCAGGTCGACGCCGGTGAGGCTGGTGTCGGGGGCGCCGAGGGCGGTGGCGACGGCGTGGGTGGTGGTGCCGGGGCCGAGCACCAGCAGGCCGCCGGGCCCGACCCGTTCGGCGACCTCGGCGGCGATCCCGCCGATCGTGGACGGGGCGGGGAGGCCGCTGCCGGTCTTGCGCTGCTGGACGCGGGCGGGCAGCACCGGGACGGTCAGCCGGCCGTACAGCCGGGTGCGGACCAGGCCCGCCCGCAGCGCCGCCTCATCCCGGTCCACCACCTCGGCGGCTTCCAGGCGGACGGCGCCGCGGGCCCAGGCGGTGACCACCTCGGCGGCGGCGTGCGGGTGGACGGCGAAGACGGCGGAGTGCATCTTCACCCCGGCCGGGATGCCGAGTACGGGCACCCCGTCGGCGTCCGGCCCGAGCGCGTCCAGGACGTCCCGGGCGGTGCCGTCGCCGCCGCAGAACAGCAGCAGCCCGGCGCCGGCCGCGACCAGGGCGCGGACGGCCGCCCGGGTGTCCGCGGCGGTGGTGGGCGCGGGACCGGGCCGGTGCACCACGCGGGCCGGCCGGCCGGTGACGGCGTCCTCGCCCATCGCTCCCGCGACGGTGAGCAGGCGGACGCCGGCGAGTTGGCGGACCGTCAGCTCCGCTCGGCGCAGCGCCTCCGGGCGGGCCCCGAGCGCCAGCGCGCGCCGCTGGACCTCGGGGCCGTCGCTGCCCTTGAGGCCGACCCGGCCGCCGAGTCCGGCGACCGGGTTGACCACCAGCCCGACCGGGGTTGCCGTCACGGCTGTTCGCCCCGCGGTTGCTCGCCCGGAGGCTGTTCGCCGAGGACCTTGCGGCGGTAGGCGCGCCAGCTGACCGACCAGACCGCCGGGTCGTCCAGCGGCTCGTGCCGGATCCGGTGCACGGTGGAGTGGTGTGGCGCGGTCCGGACCGTCTCCGGGTCCTCGTAGGCCTCCCGGGCGACCTCGGCCAGGATCGCCGCGTACTCGTCCAGGTCGGCGCGGGAGTAGGACTCGGTGGGCTCCAGGGTCATCGGCTCGGGGACGACGTACGGGTGGTGGCTGGTCCAGTAGTGGGTGCCGAAGTCGGCGGCGCGGTGGCCGAGGTCCTCGCTGTGCAGGCCGGTGTCCTCGTTGAGCCGCTGCCAGCTGTACCGGACCTGCTCGACCCGCGGCCGGCCCTCGGCGTACGGGACGGAGACGCCGCGGATCCGCTTCACCCGGTGCAGCAGGTAGTTGTTGTTGAGCACGGCGGTCTCGGCGACCGTGCGCAGGCCCTCGGCGCCGAGCGACATGATCCAGGCGTAGGCGCGCACCAGGTTGGGGACGACGCCGAGGTAGGGGCGGATCTTGCCGATCGACTCCGGCCGGTCGGTCTCCAGCCGGTAGCGCTCGCCGTCGAACTCCACGGTGGGGGAGGGCAGGTAGGGCGCCAGTTCGGCGGTGACCGCGCAGGCGCCGGCCGCCGGTCCGCCGCAGGCGTGCGGGGTGGAGAAGGTCTTGTGCAGGTTGAAGTGGCACAGGTCGAACCCGGCCTCGCGGGCGCGGGTGATGCCCAGGATGCCGTTGGCGTTGGCCTGGTCGTAGGCGCACAGGCCGCCGGCCGCGTGCACGATCCGGACGAACTCGGCGATCCGCGGGTTGTAGATGCCGGTGTCCTCGGGGTTGGTGATCAGCAGCGCGGCGGTGCGCGGGCCGACGGCGGCGCGCAGCGCCGCGATGTCGGGGTAGCCGTCGGCGTCCGGGTGCAGGGTGATCACCCGGTAGCCGGCGGTCTTGGCGCAGGCGGCGTTGGAGGGGTGGGAGAAGGCGGTGGTGATGATCTCGTCGCGCTGCTGCGCCTCGCCGCGGGCGGCGTGGTGGGCGCGGATCACCGAGACGTTGGTCCAGATCGCGGCGCTGCCGGCGCCCGGTTGCAGGCTGACCCGGTCCATGCCGGAGATCTCCTTGAGCAACTGCTCCAGGCGGTGGGCGAGTTCGAGGACGCCCTGGACGGTGGAGGCGTCCTGGGCGGGGTGCAGGGCGGCGATCCGGGGGTCGCGGACGAAGCCGTCGTTGACCTTGGGGCTGTACTTCATGGTGCAGGTGCCCTGGCCGACGTCCACGTTGAGGTCGGCGCCCAGGTTCTCCTGGGAGAGCCGCAGGTAGTGCCGGAGCACCTGCTGCTGGCCGAGTTCGGGCAGGGCGGCCGGGGTGGTGCGGCGCAGCGCGGCGGGCAGCCGGGCGGCCGGGTCGCCGACGGCGGCGGTGACGCCGGGTTCGGGCAGCGGGGGGAGCACGCCGCGTTCGCCGGGGGTGCCGAGCTCGAAGATCAGCTTCTCGTCCCAGCGGGCCTGGTGGAAGCGGCGCAGCGGGGGTTTGGCGGCGATCCGCGCTTCGGCGGCCGTGGCAGTCCGATGGTCGGTCACTTCACGATCTCCCGTCACTTCGTGATCTCCGCGAGCGCGTCGGCGAGGTGGTCGATGTCGGCCTGGGTGTGCAGCTCGGTGACGCAGTACCGGCCCTCGCGCGGTCCGGCCGGGGTGCCGCCGTGCAGGCCGCGGGCGAGCAGCGCGTCGGCGACGGCGGCGGCGCCGGGCCCGCCGGTGTAGCGCACGGTGAAGTCGGCGAAGTGCACCGCCTCCGGCTCGGCGAGCTCCACCCCGGGCACCCCGGCGAGGCGCTGCCGGGCGTAGGCGGTGTTGGCGAGGACGGTCTCCCCGAGCTCGCGCATGCCGTGCGGGCCCATCAGGGCGAGGTAGGCCCCGGCGGCGATGCCGTGCAGGGCGGCGGCGGTGCCGACCCACTCCTTGCCCTCCTCGCGCAGCGCGAAGGAGGTGCGCTCGTACGCGACGTCGCCGAAGCCGTACTCGCCGGGCACCTCGGTCGGGGCGAGGCCGAACAGCCGGCTCGGGTACTCGGCCACCAGGCGCTGGTCGTCGGCCGAGCCGATGAAGCCCGCGTTGCCGCCGCCGAAGCTCGGGTGGATGCCGAGCGGCTGGAGGTCGCCGCAGGTGAGGTCGGCGCCGAGGTCGGCGGGCGGGGCGAGTACGCCGAGGCTGATCGGGTTGGCCTGCACCACCGCCAACGCGCCTGCCGTGTGCGCGAGTTCGACGTACTCGGGGAGCCGGGGGTCGACCCGGCCGGAGAAGTCGGTCAGCTGCGCGAACACGGCGGCGCAGTCGCCGGTCGCGAGCGCGGCCCGGACGGCCTTCGGTTCGGCGGGCACCGGCTCGACCGGGTGCACGCCCCGGACGTAGTCGTGGATCCGGGACAGCAGGTCCGGGTCGATGTCGCCGACCAGCAGCAGCCGTCGCCGCCCGGTGGCCCGGCCGGCCATCCGCAGGGCCGTGGCGGCGGCCTGGAAGCCGTCGTACGTCGGCACGTTGACCACCTCGACGGCCAGCAGTTCGGCCATCAGGGACTGGTACTCCCAGAGCGCCTGGAAGCGCCCGTGGTCCTCGTAGGGCTCCCCGGCGTAGGCGGTGAGGAACTCGCTGCGGTTGACGATCTCGTCGACCACGGCGGGCACGTGGTGCCGGTAGCAGCCGGCCCCGAGGAAGGAACGGCCGGGCGGCACGGGGGTGTTGCGGGCGAGCAGCTCCTCCAGGTGGGCGACCAGCCGGGCCTCGGAGTCGAACGGTGCCGGCAGCCGCAGCGGGCGGCCGAGCCGGAGTTCGGCGGGGATGTCGGCGTAGAACTCCTCGACGTCCCGGGCGCCGATCTCCGCGAGCATCGCGGCGCGCACCTCGGGGGCGGAGTTGGGGACGTACGGGTGGGTCCGGGGAACGCGTGCGGTCATCCTGGTACCTTCCGCGATTTCAGTCACAGGCCTTGACGGCACTGTGCATGCTGAGTTCTGTATACAGCATTCGGCATTCATCAGTCGGGAGGCAAGATGTCCGCAGAAACCCGGCACAGAAAACCCCTCCAACTCGCCTGTGAGCAGCGGGAGTCCGGCCCCGCCCTGGGCCGCCGCCGGTTCCTCGGCGCCGGACTCGCGGGCGGCGCCCTGCTGGCGGCCGGAGCCACCGGCTGCGCCACCGGCGGGGCGGGCGGCCCGGATGCCCGGAAGCTCACCGGCGGCCCTGGTGCCACCGTCGGCGGGAAGGTCACCATCTGGTCCTGGGACGTCGCCGCCAAGGCCATGCAACGGCTCGGCAAGGCCTTCGAACAGGCCCACCCCGGCAGCACCGTCGAGGTGGTCGACATCGGCTACGACAACGCCTACGACAAGATCACGGTCGGGCTCGGCGCCGGCAGCGGACTGCCCGACGTCCTCACCGTCGAGGGCAGCCGGATCCCCAGCTACATCGGCAACTTCCCGAACGCCCTGGTCGACCTCAGTAGCCGGGCCGAAGGCCTCAAGTCCCAGTACGCCGAGGCCGCATGGCGCACCGTGACGGACGCCAAGGGCCGGGTCCTCGCGCTGCCCTGGGACAGCGGACCGTGCGCCCTCTTCTACCGCCGCGACCACTTCCACCAGGCCGGGATCGACCCCGCCACCCTCGCCACCTGGGACGACTACCTCACCGCCGGGACGACCCTCAAGAACGCCACGGGCAGGAAGCTGCTCATCCTGGACTCCAAACAGGACAGCCTGTTCGCCCAACTCCTCCAGCAGCAGGGCCAGTCCTGGTTCGTCGACGGCAAGGTCGCCGTCGCCACCCCCGCCGCCGAACGGGCGCTCACCCTGCTGAAGCAGCTGGTCGACCGCGACCTGGTCGACTTCGAGAACGGCTGGGACGGCCTGGTCTCCGGCACCCACGACGGCAAGGCCGCCACCACCCCCACCGCCGCCTGGTGGGACGGCACCCTCACCGCCGACATGGCCGACCTGTCCGGCAAGTTCGGCGTCGTCCCGCTGCCCGCCTTCACCGCCGGCGGCCCCCGCACCTCCAACAGCGGCGGATCCACCCTGTGCATCCCCGCGCAGAGCGGGAACCCCGAGACGGCCTGGGCGTTCCTCTCCTTCCTGCTCGCCGACAAGGCCAACCAGGCCTCGATGATGCAGCACGAGGGCCTCTTCCCGGCCTTCCTCCCCGCCCTGGACGACCCGTACTTCCAGCAGCCCTCCCCCTACTACGGCGGCCAGCCCGCCATGAAGCTGTTCGCCGACCTGGCCCGCACCATCCCCACCGTCGAGCGCACCGCCGACGACTCCAAGGCCGGCGACATCGTCACCACCGCCGTCAACCAGGTGCTGCACAACGGCGCCGACCCGGGCACCGTGCTGCGCTCCGCCGCCCGCCAGATCGCCACCGCGACCGGCCGCGCCACGGTCACCCCGTAGGCGGGCGCGATGACCAGCAGCCTCCCGGCCGTCCTGCGCAAGCCCGCCGCCCGCACCGCCCCGGCCCGCCGACGACGCTCCCCGCGCACCGCCGCCTGGCTGTTCGCCGGCCCCACCGCCGTCCTGTTCGCCCTCTTCTTCGCCTACCCGCTGGGCGCCAGCCTCTACCAGAGCCTCACCGCCCGCCGCGACGGCGTGGACGTCTTCGTCGGGCTCGACCAGTACCGCCGGCTGCTGGACGACCCGGCCTTCCTGCACTCCCTGGTCAACACCGGCCTCATCCTCGCCGTCCAGGTGCCGGTGATGATCGGCCTCGCCCTGGTGCTCGCCGTCCTGCTCAACCAGTCCTGGCTGCGCTTCCGCTCCGGCTGGCGGGCGGTCTTCTTCCTGCCCGCGATCACCACCCTGGTCGCCTACGCCGTGGTCTTCCAGGTGCTGCTGCGCACCGACGGCGGCCTCGCCAACCAGGCCCTCCAGGCGCTCGGTGCCGGACCGGTCGACTGGCTCAACTCGCCCACCTGGGCGCGGATCTCGCTGATCGGCTCGGTCACCTGGCGGTGGACCGGCTACAACGCCGTCATCCTGCTGGCCGGACTCCAGGCGATCGGCCGCGACCAGTACGAGGCCGCCGCCCTCGACGGCGCCGGCACCGTGCGCACCTACACCGGGGTGGTGCTGCCGCAGCTGCGGCCGGTGGTGCTGTTCTGCGTCATCACCTCCACCATCGGCACCCTCCAACTCTTCGACGAGAACTACGTGCTGACCCGCGGCGGCCCCGGCGACGCGACCCTCACCCCGGTGGTCTACCTCTACAAGGTCGGCTTCCAGCAGCTCGACTTCGGCTACGCGGCGGCCATCGCCTGGGTGGTCGTGCTGATCATCGCGGCGGTCTCGCTGCTCCAGTTCCGGCTCTACGGAAGGGAACGCCGCCGATGAAGGCCAGATCGCCGATGGAGGCCGGAACGCCGCCGATGAGAGCCGGCTCGCCGTCGAAGGCCGGAACACCGACGAGGGCCGGACTCCTGGGCCGCGCCGCCGTCCTCGCCCTGCTCGGCCTCGGCGCCGTCGCCAGCCTGCTGCCCTTCGCCTGGATGCTGATCGCCGCCACCCACAGCAGCTCCGAACTCTTCCACTCCCCACCGCCGTTCCTGCCCGGCGGCGAGCTGCTGAACAACCTGGTGCACCTCCAGCAGAGCATCGGCTTCGGCCGGGTGCTGCTCAACAGCCTCGGCATCGCCGTCGTCCACACCCTGCTCAGCTCGCTGCTGTCCGCGATGTGCGGCTACGGCCTGGCCAAGTACCGCTTCCGCGGCCGCGGTCTGCTGCTCGGCCTGGTGCTGGCCACCATGATGATCCCGCTCCAGGTGCTGCTGGTCCCGCTGTTCCAGATGATGGCCAGCCTCGGCTGGATCGACAGCTACCAGGCCGTCGTCCTGCCCTTCCTCGCCAACTCCTTCGGCATCCTGCTGATGCGCCAGAGCTTCCTTGGCTTCCCCGACGAACTGCTGGAGTCGGCCCGGATCGACGGCTCCGGCGAGCTGCGCACCTTCTACCGGGTCGTCCTGCCGTGCGTGCGGCCGCAGTTGGGGGCACTCGTCATCTTCACCTTCATGGGCCAGTGGAACAGCTTCATCTGGCCGCTGCTGATGCTCAACACCCAGGACAGGTACACCGTGCCGGTCGCGCTCAACACCCTGACCGGGCTGACCCACGTCGACTACTCCGGCCTGATGCTGGGCTCCTTCCTGGCCACCCTCCCGCTGATGGTGCTCTTCCTGCTCTTTCAGCGGCAGTTCGTGGCCGGCCTGCTCGGCGGAGCCCTGAAAGGATGACGCGCCGATGGACCGACTCACCCGCGTGCCCGGCCTGCTGTACGGCGGGGACTGGAACCCCGAGCAGTGGCCCGAGGAGGTGTGGGCCCAGGACGTCGAGCTGATGGCCGAGGCCGGGGTCAACCTGGTCACCGTCGGCGTGTTCTCCTGGGCCCGGCTCCAACCCGACGCCCACCGTTGGGACTTCGGCTGGCTGGACCGGCTGCTCGACCTGGTCCACCGGCACGGCATCGCCGTCGACCTGGCCACCGCCACCGCCTCCCCGCCCGCCTGGCTGGTGCGCGCCCACCCCGACCTGCTGCCCGTCACCGCCGACGGCGTCCGGCTGGAGTTCGGCTCGCGCCAGCACTACTGCCCGTCCTCCCCGGCCTACCGCGCGGCCGCCGTCCGGCTCACCCGGAAGCTCGCCGAGCGCTACCACGGCCACCCGGCGCTCGCCCTGTGGCACGTCCACAACGAGTACGGCGACCACGTCCAGGAGTGCTTCTGCGCCGGGTCCGCCGCCGACTTCCGCCGCTGGCTGCGCCAACGGCACGGCACCGTCGAGGAGTTGAACCGCTCCTGGGGCACCGCCTTCTGGTCCCAGCGGTACAACTCCTTCGACCAGGTCGAGCCGCCGCGCACCGCGCCCGGTCCGGTCAACCCGACCCAGCTGCTGGACTGGCGCCGGTTCTGCTCGGACGCCCTGCTCGCCCTGCACCGCGCCGAGAAGGCCGTGCTCGACGAAGTCTCGCCCGGGGTGCCGGTCACCACCAACTTCATGTCGATGCTCAAGGCCCTCGACTACTGGGAGTGGAGCCGGTACGAGGACTTCGTCTCCGACGACGCCTACCCCGACCCGGCCGACCCGCGCGCCCACGTGAACGCCGCCATGAACTACGACCTGATGCGCTCCCTCAAGGCCGGCCGGCCCTGGCTGCTGATGGAACAGGCCCCCTCCGCCGTCAGCTGGCGCCCGGTGAACGTCCCCAAACGCCCCGACCTCTACCGCCTCTGGTCGCTCCAGGCGCTGGCCCGCGGCGCCGACGGGGTGCTGCACTTCCAGTGGCGCGCCTCGGTGGCCGGGGCCGAGAAGTTCCACAGCGCGATGCTCCCGCACCGGGGCACGGCCGGCCGCGGCTGGCAGCGGACCGTCGCCCTCGGCGCCGAACTGCGCCGGCTCGGCGAGGTCGCGGGCAGCCGGATCCGCGGGCAGGTCGGCGTGCTGCTCGACTGGGACAGCTGGTGGGCCCTGGAACTGGACGACCACCCCTCCGCCCGGATGCGCTGGCCCGACCTGCTCCGCCCCTGGTACGCGGCGCTGTACGAGCGCGGTGTCACCGTCGACTTCCTCCCGCCCACCGCCGGGTACGAGGGCTACCGGCTGCTGCTCGCCCCCAACCTGTACCTGCTCGACACCGCCACCGCCGAACGCCTCACCGGCTACGTCCACGGCGGCGGCCACCTGGTCTGCGGCCCGTTCAGCGGCATCACCGACCGGCACGACCACATCCACCCCGGCGGCCACCCCGGCCCGCTGCGCGCACTGCTCGGCCTGGTCGTGGACGAGCACTGGCCGATCCCGGACGGCGAGGCCACCACCGTACGGCTGGACGGGACGGACCGGGACGCCGAACCGCACCCCGAGCTGCGCGCCGAGCACTGGAGCGAGTGGATCGAACCCGAGGGCGCCGAGACCGTCGCCCGCTACACCTCCGGCGAACTCGCCGGCCGGCCCGCCGTCACCCGCCACCGCCACGGCACCGGCAGCGCCTGGTACCTGAGCTGCCACCTCGGCCCGGACACCGGCCCCGTGCTCGACCTGGCGCTGACGGAGTCCGGCGCGGGCCCCGAACTACCTGGCCTGCCCGAGGGCGTGGAGGTCACCCGCCGTCGCGCCGCCGACGGCACCGCCTACCTCTTCCTGCTCAACCACGGCCCCGCCGAGGCCCGGGTGCCGCTCGCCCGGCCCGGTACCGACCTGCTGACCGGCACCGACCTGCTCACCGGCACCGACCTGCTCACCGGCACCGATCTGCACACCGGCTCCGCCACCGGCACCACCCTCACCCTCGCGCCGCTGGGCGCCGCCGTCCTCCGCCTGCCCGCCCCCGAGGAGCGCCCGTGAACCCGCTGACCCGCCGCCACTTCCTGGCCGCCTCCGCGCTCGCCACGGCCGGCACCCTGGCCGCCCCGGCGGCCCCGGCCGCCCACGCGGACGAGGGGCTCGACGCCGAGCGCTACGCCGACGTCCTCGACCTGCACGGCACACCCGCCCAGGCCTACCCCGGCGACAACAACCCGATCACCGTCTTCGCCGACCTCGGCGCCTGGCACGCCTACGCCCTGCCCCGCCCGACCGACCCGCTCGGCGGCTTCACCGGCCCGCTGCACCTCGCCCAGGAGTACCCCTGGTGGCTCAGCGACGGCCTCACCCGACTCCAACTCGCCGAGCAGGGAAGGCCGCTGGACCTCGCCGCGGGCGGCGCCCCGACCCTCACCGCCCTGCCCGGACTGCTCCGCCAGCGCTACGCCCTCGCCGACGGCCTCGCCCTCACCCTCGAACTGCGCTTCGCCGGCAACCGCACCGCCCTGCTCCGCGCCCGTCTGGCCAACACCGGACGCACCGCACGCACCCTGGCCGTCGCCTGGACGGGCACCCTGCTGCGTCCCGCCGACGGCCCCCAGCACGACGCCCCGCGACTGCTCGCCGCCGAGCGCGGCGTCGAGGTGGCCTTCGCCAGGGTCCGCCGGACCTGGGAGTACCTCACCGACGGCACCGAGAGCTTCGCCGTCCGCCACGCCCAGCCCGTCCGGGTCACCGTGGACGGCGACCGCCACCGCACCGAACTCGCCGACCTGGTAAGGCTGCCGCCCGGCGCGAGCCGCACCCTGGACTGGACCGAGAGCTACACCTTCACCGCCGAGGACCGCGCCCGCGCCGTCCGGGAGGCCGAGGCCGCGCTGCGCGCACCCGAGCGGACCGCCGCCACCGGACGGGCCCGCTGGGCCGGCTACCTCGCCCGCGCCACCGACGGCGTCCCGGCCGCCCGCCGCCGCACCGCCGTCAAGTGCGTGCAGACGCTGGTCACCAACTGGCGCAGCCCCGCCGGGCGGATCCGGCACGACGCCGTCACCCCCTCGCTGTCCGACAAGTGGTTCAGCGGGGTCTGGGCCTGGGACACCTGGAAGCAGGCCGTCGGCACCGCGCTGTTCGCCCCCGGCCTCGCCGCCGACCAGATCCGCGCCGTCTTCGACCACCAGACCGGGCCCGGCGCGCCGGACCGCCCGCAGGACGCCGGGATGGTCCCGGACTGCGTCTTCTACAACGACCCGTCCACCGGCGGCGGCAACTGGAACGAACGCAACTCCAAGCCCCCGCTGGCCGCCTGGGCCGTCTGGGAGGTCTACCGCCGCTCCGGCGACCGGGCCTTCCTGCGCGAGCTGCTGCCCAAGCTCACCGCCTACCAGGACTGGTGGTACCGCACCCGGGACCACCTCGGCGAGGGCCTGTGCGAGTACGGCGCCACCCTCGACCCGGCCAACGCCGCGCCCGAGGACTGCCGCCAGGCCGCGGCCTGGGAGTCCGGCATGGACAACGCCCCGCGCTTCGACGCCGCCACCGTCGTGGCCAACCACGGTCCGAAGGGCGAGCCGGTCGGCTGGTCGCTCACCCAGCGCTCCGTCGACCTCAACGCCTACCTGGCCGCCGACCACCGCCACCTGGCCCTGATCGCCGCCGAACTCGGCGACCGCCCCACGGCGGAGCGGCTGCGCGGCCGGGCCGAGCGGATCGACGCCGCGATCCGCGCCACCATGTACGACCCGGCCACCGGCTGGTTCCACGACACCGACCTCGCCACCGGCGCCCGGCTCACCGCCCGCGGCCGCGGCATCGAGGGCGCGATCCCGCTCTGGTCCGGCACCGCCGACCCGGCCCAGGCCCGCACCGTGCGGGCCCGGCTGCTCGACCCGGCGGAGTTCGGCACCCCGATGCCCTTCCCGACCGTCGCCCGCAGCTCGCCGTCCTTCGACCCGGCCGGCTACTGGCGCGGCCTGGCCTGGCTCGACCAGAGCTACTTCGCGATCGAGGGGCTGCGCCGGTACGGCTGGGACCAGGACGCCCGCCGGGCCGTCGAGCGGCTGCTCACCGCCGCCGAGGGGCTGAGCGGCGACGGGCCGGTCCGGGAGAACTACGACCCGCTGACCGGCCGCGGCCGCAACTCCACCAATTTCAGCTGGTCCGCCGCGCTACTGCTGCCCCTGCTGCGCAGCTGACCCGCTTTGGCTCCGGGGCGCCTGACCAGGCATGATCGGGGCATGGTCGAACGAGTCATTGCAGCGTGTGACGGAGCAGCCAAGGGCAACCCCGGCCCGGCGGCCTGGGCCTACGTGGTCGCGGACGCCACCGGGGCGCCCCAGCGTTGGGAGGCGGGGCCGCTCGGGCACAGCACCAACAACATCGGCGAGCTGACGGCGCTTCAACAGCTGCTGTCCGCCACCGACCCGGCCGTGCCGCTGGAGGTCCGGCTCGACAGCACCTACACCCGCGACTCGGTCACCAAGTGGCTCAAGGGCTGGAAGCGCAACGGCTGGAAGACGGCGGCGGGCAAGCCGGTGGCCAACCGCGAGCTGATCCAGCGGATCGACGAGTTGCTGGAGGGCCGGGACGTCACCTTCGTCTACGTCCCCGCCCACCAGGTGGACGGCGACCCGCTGAACGCCATCGCCGACAAGGCGGCCAGCGACGCCGCCCGCACCCAGCAGGCCGCCGCCGGAACGGCCGCCGACCTGCCGGTGCCCGACCCGGCCGCGGCGGTCAAGGCGCCCCGGGCCGCGAAGCCGCGCACCGCCTCCGCCTCCGGTGGCTCCGGCACCGGAGCCGGTGCCGCCAAGCGCACCGGCGGCGGCTCGCGCACCCTGAACGCTCGCTTCCCCGGCACCTGCCCGTGCAGCCGCCCGTACGCCAAGGGCGACAAGATCACCAAGGTCGGCAGCAGCTGGGGCCACCCGGAGTGCGCCGCCGCCCACGCCTGAGCACCTCCGGCCACGCCTGAGCACCTCCGGCCACGTCTGAGCACCTCCGGCCCGCCGTCTGAGTACGGGTACTCAGGCGGCGGCCCGGCCCGGCGGGCACGATGGTGATCATGACGAAGCGCGCGGGGACGGACGGCCGGGGCGGCCGCAGGGCGGTGCGGGTGGCACTGGTGACGACGGTCGCGGGAGCGGCGGTGCTCGGCACGGTCGGCTACCGCGGCGCCGTGACGGTCGCGGAGGAGGTCCCGCGGGTGTGGTCGGGGGAGCCGTACCCGGTGGCCGACCCGGCCGCCGTCGCCGCGCACCTGGACGCCCGGACCCAGGCCGTCTACGACGCCCTCGCCCTGCCGCCCGGTGTGGCGCTGGCCCCGGTGCCGGTCGGCGACGACGGGATCTCCGCCAAGGTCCAGGGCGTCTGCCACGCCCGCGGCCTGGAGCACCTCCTGGAGAGCATGAACGACGGCGGCGCCGACCAGCCCCGCACGGCCGTGCTCGCCGCCCGCTTCACCCTCGCCGGGGTCGGCGCCACCCAGGGGACGGAGGCCCTGGGGCGCGCCCGGCGGACCCTGACCGCCCAGGGCTGGACGGTCGTCTCGGCGGACGAGTCCGCGCCCGTCCCCAGCCTGAGCCTGGCACCGCCCGCGGACGGCCCGGGCGCCCTCGCCGAGGGCGCCTCGCTCCGCTACGACCCGGTGGCCCGGACCCTCACCGTCGGCGCGGGCGCCGAGTGCTCCCGCTTCACCGACGGCACCGCGGTGGACGGGGCCGGGCAGCCGACCGGGCTGCCGACCCCCACCGCCCCGAAGCAGCTGCGCGCCCGCTGAGTACCCGACCCACCGCGCTCCGTACAGCCGGGTGGGCACGTCGGCGAAGGCAGGTGAGAGCGGTGATCGTCTCCGAGACCCCGGAGTTCCACATCGGCGACCGGGTGTGGGTGTACCGGGAATCCTCCTACGGCGCGGTGGAGAGCGCCGTCGTGGTGGACACCCCCGCGGACCGCAGCCTGCGGCTGGAGTTCGCCGACGGCCACCGCAACCACCTGCGGCACGGCCGGGTCGAGCTGCACGGCCTGCACCGGAAGGGTGTTGACGGAGCGTTAAGATCCTGCCCCGGAAAGCCTCCGGCCGCCCCGGCCGCTGCCATCATGGGCACGACACCGGCGGCGGGCGCCGGAGTTCGACCGTGAGGAGCGGGCGTGACGGAAGCCGGTACGGCGATCGACCAGCCGCGGCAGCAGCCGGTGACGGTGGCGGACGAACAGGTCGGGCTGAACGGCGCGATCGCGGCCGCGCTGACCCGGGCCGTGGGCTCGATGCCCGCCCTGTACGTGACCCTGGTGCTGGTCGCCGGCTGGATGGCGCTGGCGACCTGGGGGCCGCTGCACTCGATCGACCCCTACCCCTTCGGCTTCCTGCTGTTCCTGGACAACGTCGTCCAACTGGTGCTCTGCCTGGCGATCCTGGTCGGCCAGCGGGTGCTGGGCCAGGCCGCCGACCGCCGGGCGGTGCAGACCTACGAGAACGCCGAGGCGATCTTCGCCAAGGTCGCCGACCTCCAGGCGCACCTGGACCGGCACGACCGGGCGCTCGGGCGCGGGGTGAGCCTGCTGGAGACCAGCGGGCACCCGTGGATCCAGCGGCACCGGGTGCAGCCGCCGCCGCAGGCCCTGGACCAGGCCGCCGGGACCAACGGGCGGATCGCCGCCTGGCTGACCGGGCGGCTGGGCAGCATGTGGGCGTTCTACCTCGCCGCCGTGACCCAGGTGCTGTGGATCGGCCTGTCCCAGCTCGGGGTGCAGACCTTCGACCCGTACCCGTTCGCCTTCATGAGCTTCCTGTCCACCCTGGCCCAGCTGGTCTTCATGATCGTGATCATGGTCGGGCAGGACGTGCTGGGCAAGGCCGGCGACCGCCGCGCCGAGCAGACCCTGCTGGACGCCGAGGCCGTGCTGCACGAGTGCGGCCGGATGAAGGCCCGGCTGGAGGCGCAGGGGAGGG
The DNA here is from genome assembly GCF_042755465.1 of Kitasatospora sp. NPDC059160. Classification (NCBI taxonomy): domain Bacteria; kingdom Bacillati; phylum Actinomycetota; class Actinomycetes; order Kitasatosporales; family Streptomycetaceae; genus Kitasatospora; species Kitasatospora sp. NPDC059160. Next base: position 43,408 of record NZ_JBHZCN010000064.1, read on the forward strand.
TGATCGAGAGCCTGGCCGACTACACCGACGCCCAGGTCACCCGGCAGCTGGCCCGGGCCATCCACCGCAGCCGGGTGGCGGCGGCGGTCGAGGACGGCGAGGAGGCGGGCAGCCGCCCGGCCCTGCTGCCCTGGGAGGACCTGCCCGAGGAACTGCGCACGGCCAACCGGCGCCAGGCCCGCCAGCTCGGCGAGCGCCTCGCCGCGGTCGGCTGCCTGATGGTGCCCACCTCCGAGCGGGTCGCCCCGGACGCCGTCGGCGGCTTCGAGGACTTCACCGAGGAGGAGGCCGAGGTGCTGGCCCGGCTGGAGCACGAGCACGAGCACCGCTACGGCACGGGCGCCGAACCGGAGGCGCTGCTCCCCGGCCAGCGGGACGGCCGGGCGGCGTTCCTGCCCTGGGAGGAGCTGTCGGACCGGGCCCGGGGCCGGACGGTGGAGTCGGTGCGGCTGATCCCCGCCGTGCTCGCCGAGGTCGGCTTCCAGGTGATCCGGATCGGCCGGGTCGCCGACGGCGCGGGGGAGTTGGACTTCACCCCCGAGGAGTGGGCCACCCTCGGCCGGGCCCTGATGGCCTCCGGCGTCCTGGTCGCGCTCGCCGAGGGCGTCGCGGACCCGGAGGAGGTGATAGCGATCGTCAAGCTGCTGCGCGAGGCGAGCAGCACCCATCCGCGGCGCTTCGTCCGGGAGTTGGCGGCGGCCTCGACCTTCGACACCGGGCTGCGGCCCGACACCCGCTACGCCGAGTACCGCGGGCCCGCGCTGGAGACGATCCGCTCGGCCACCCGGATCGTGGCCGAGCGGGCGCCGGACGAGCTCGCCGGGTACCGGGAGCTCCTGTGGGAGATCGCGACCGTGGTCGCGGACGCCAACGAGGAGGGCGGCATCCTCGGCCTGGGCGCCCGTACCCGGGTGCCGAACGAGGTGGCCGCCATGGAGGCCGTCCGGGCCGCGAGCCTGGGCGAGCCCGAGGCCGCGACGGCTCGGCCTCGGGCCAGGACGGGCCCGCGCAAGCGCGGCTGAACGGACGCGACCGGCCGACCGCGGGAGCGGCCGGCCGGTCGGTGCGTCGGAGGCGCCGGTCAGGAGTGCGTGTCAGGGGCGTCCGTGGGGACGGCCAGGACGGTGCCCCTCAGGAGCGGGTCACTTCTCCTCGGCCATGGCCTTGATGTCCTCGAAGCCGAGGCCCATCTTGTTGAACGCCTTGGCCTGGGCCTCCGGGATGCCGAGCGCGGCCAGCGACTTGAGCTGGGCGTCGGTCAGCGGCGCGGCCTCGGTGGTGAACGGCGGGACGCCGGTGGCGTCGCCCTCGGCGCTCGGGTCCTCGCCGCCGGAGGCCAGCACGAGGAAGGTCTTCACCAGGTCCTCGCTGGTCATCCTGGTGGCATCGGCCGGGGCCTCGACCTTCGGCGCGTCCTGGTTGAAGGCGAGCTTCACCGGGAAGTTGACGCCCGGGTCGACCTTCTTCTCCAGCTGCGCGAGGTCGAAGGTGGCCGAGTTGAGCGCGCCGTCCTTGAGGTAGAGGTCGACGCCGACCTTGCGGTCCGGGACGTCGGTCGGGGCCTCGGTCGGGAACTTCTTGAACTGCTGCGGGAACTTGGCGGAGAGCGGCTTGACGGCCTTGTACAGCTCGTCCACGGCCTGGCGGGCCGGGGCGCTCATCCAGATGTGCTCGGTGCCGTCCTTCTTGCCCTTGTCCTCGAAGGTGACGGTCCGGTTGAACACGTCCTTGAGCGAGTTGAGGAGCTCCTTGCCGGCGGCCGGGTCGACCGAGGGCACGGCCTCCGGCTTGCCGCCCTTGGCGCCGTCCTCCTTCTTGGCCTCGTCCGCGAGCTGCTGGAGGTCGAGCGAGACCCACTTGCCGGTCAGCAGGCTCTTGGCGGGGGCCATGTCGGGGGAGAGGTCCTTGGCGACGGTGTCGACCTCGGCCGGGTCCTGGCCGGTGAGCTTGAGCACGCTCTTCATGTCGAGGTGCAGGAAGCCCTTGGCGTCGACCTGGCGGTACTCCAGGAGCGGGGTGCCCTTCTTGTCCGCGATCAGGTAGGAGATCCGCACCGACTTGTCGAGCGTGATGTCCTGCTGGTTCTTCTGGTCGCCCGCCCCGGTGTTCTTGAAGGCGTCGACCTCCTTGAGCGGCTTGTCGGCCGCGACCGCGACGGAGACCGAGAGGCCGGACAGGCCCTTCGCGCTCTGCTCGTCGATCGCCTCGTCGCCGGTGGCCTTGGTGAAGGCGACGATCTGCTCGGGGGTGGCGTCCACGGAGAGCGTGAAACCGGCGGACTTGCCGTCACCGACCTTGCCGAAGGCCTTCGACACCTTCTGGCCGGCCGAGAGCTGCTCGGCGGTGCCGCAGGCGGTGAGGCCGGCGGCGAGGACGGAGGCGGTGACGGCGACGGGCAGCGCACCGCGGGCGGCCGTGCGGATGGCGGTGTTGATGGTGGAACTCCTGGTCTGACGGGGCCTGAGTGAAACGGGTCAGGCCATTCCCTCCCCTGCGGTGAAGAACGCCGCAGCGCATACACAGGTGATCACATTATCAGCAAGGAGGCACGCGATTATTTGACCCCGGCTTTAACTGATCGGGCCGATATCGATACCTTTTGGCCGGATTTCATCCCTTCGACGAGCCGGAGTTGGCACCCCGGACGAAATGGCGCTGGAAGCAGAAGAACAGCACCGCCACCGGCACGGTGGAGACCAGTGCCGCCGCCAGCTTGAGCGGGTACTGCGTCCCGGAACCGAGGCCGCCGGAGACGAAGTGCGCCAGACCCGTCGTCAGGGTGTCGTGCCCACTGGACTGGGTGGAGACCAGGAAATGGGTGAACTCGTTCCAGGAGCCCTGGAAGGAGAGCACGGTCAGGGTGATCAGCGAGGGCCGGGACATCGGCAGCACCACCGACCAGAAGATCCGGAACGTCCCGGCGCCGTCGATCCGCGCCGCCTCCTCGATCTCGCGCGGCACCGAGACGAAGAACTGCCGCATGATGAAGATCCCGGCGGCGTCGACCAGCAGCGGCAGCACCATCCCGCCGTAGGTGTCGAACATCCCGAAGCTCTTGAGCACCAGGAACTTCGGGATCAGCAGCACCACACCGGGCACCGCCATCACCGCCAGCACGAAGCCGTACAGCAGCCGGCGGCCGGGGAAGGCGATCCGGGCCAGGGCGTAGCCCGCCATCGAGTCGAACAGCACCCGCCCGGCCGTGACCAGGACGGTCACCAGCACGCTGTTGCCCAGCCAGCCGAGGAACGGCACGTTCTCCACGCCGTGCGCGAGCCCGAACAGCCGGCGGTAGGAGTCGAGGGTGCCGCCGTCCGGGAGCAGCGTCATCGGGTGGGCGGCCGCGTCCGGGTCGGTCTTGAAGCTGTTCGCTAACTGCAGGAGGAACGGCAGCAGGTAGAGCAGCGCGAAGGCGAGCAGCGCGGCGTACCCGAGCAGGCGCAGCGGCCGGGGGAAGCGGGCGAGCACGGGACGTTCCGGTCCCGTCCGGTGGTCAGCGCGCCGCACGGCGGACTCCCTTCGGGCGGGGCCCCCGGGCGCCGTCCCGCTCCCGCAGGGCCCACCGCTGCACGGCGGTGAGCAGCAGGACCAGGCCGAGCAGGACGAACGCGATGGCGGCGCCCTGCCCGTAGTCGGCGTTGTCGAAGCCGGAGGAGTAGGAGAGGTAGGCGGGGGTGAGGGTGGTGTTGCCGGGCGCGCCCTTGCCCATCACGTACACCTGGTCGAAGACCTGCCAGGTGGAGATCAGCCCCAGCGTCAGCACCAGGAACAGCACCGGCCGCAGCGCGGGAAGGGTGACGTGGCGCAGCAGTTGGCGCCGGCCGGCGCCGTCCAGGGCGGCGGCCTCCTCCAGTTCGCGCGGGACGTCCTGGAGGGCGGCCAGGAAGATCAGCATGAAGGTGCCGGAGGTGGTCCAGACGGCCATCAGGATCAGGGTGCACATCGCGACCGAGGGCCCGGCGAACCACTCCGACCAGGCCAGCCCGAGCGGGCCGCCGGTTGTCGGCGCGGGCTGGTCCACGCCGAACCACCCCAGCACCAGCCAGACCAGCCCGCGCGGGTCGGCGAACCAGTTGGGGCCCTCGACGCCGACCCAGCCCAGCATCCGGTTGACGGCGCCGCTGCCCTGGAACAGGAAGAGGAAGACCGTCGAGACGGCGATCGAGCTGGTGACGGACGGGAAGTAGAACACCGTGCGCAGGGCGCCCCGGCCGCGCAGCAGCCGCTGGTTGACGGCGAGGGCCAGGGCCAGCGCCAGCACGGTCTGCAGCGGCACCGTCAGCACCACGTAGTAGAGGGTGTTGCGCAGCGAGGTGGCGAACAGGGTGCGGTCCAGGCCGTCCACGGTGAACAGCCGGCGGTAGTTGTCCAGGCCCACGAAGTCCGCGGTGCCGTCGAAGGGGTTGGACTGGCCGTCCCAGTGCAGCAGGCTCACCCACAGCGCCATCGCGATCGGCAGCACCATGAAGAGGCCGAGGACCAGGACCATGGGGGCGGTGAACAGCCAGCCCCAGGCCCCCTCGCGCAGGCCGCGCACGCCGCGCCGGACGCGGGGGCGGGGGTCAGCGGGCATTCTTGACGGCCTGCTCGCCGTTGCGCTGGAGGGCGGCCAGGATTGCCGCCGGGTCGGCCGTGCGCAGCGACTGGAGGTCGGTGTTGAACTGGGTGAGCACCTGGTTGAACCCGGGGACGGTGACCGGCGGCTGGGCGTGGGCGACGCCGTCCACCCAGGCCTTGGACTCCGGGTACTTCTCGGCGTAGGCGGCGAGCGCGCTGGTGCGCGAGGGCATCACGCCGAAGGCCTTGGCGAACTCCAGCTGCTGGTCGCCGGAGGTGAGCTGCCGGACCAGGTCGACGCCCGCCGCCTGGTGGCGGCTCTTGGCGGCGATGCCCCAGCAGTTGCTGAACGCCAGGGTGCCGGGGCCGGCCGGCCCGGCGGGCAGCGGGAGCACCTTGTACGGGACGTTCGGGTAGTCCTTGGCCATCGCGCCCTTGAGCCAGTTGCCCTCGATCGTCATCGCGGCCTTGCCCTTGCCGAGCGCCTCACCGCCCCAGCCGGCGTCCACCTCGGCGACGTACTTGGCCGAACCGGCCTTCAACAGGCCCTGGACGTACTCCAGCGCCTGCCGGTTGCCGGGGGCGTCGGCGGTCATCGCGGTCTGCTCGGGGTTGGTGATCCAGCTGCCGGCCTGCTTGAACAGGGCGCCCAGCCGCTGGTAGTCGGGGGCGGTGACCAGGCCGGTCACGCCGTCCTTGGTGAGCTTGGCGGCGTCGTCGGCGAGTTGCTGCCAGGTGGTGGGGTAGTCGGCCTCGGTGAGCCCGGCCTGCTGCCACAGCGTGGTGTTGACGGCCAGGGCCAGCGTGGAGCTGTCCTTGGGCAGGCAGGTGAGCCTGCCGTCGTGGCTGAACGCCTTGCGCAGCTGCTCGGAGAAGTCCGCGGCGTCGGCTATCTGATCGCCGTAGGCGTACAGCGAGCCGCCCTTGGCGTAGTTGGCGAACTGGTCGGAGTTCACGTAGAAGAGGTCCGGCGGGTTGCCGCCGGCGAAGGCCTGGCCGAGCTGCTGGTTGATGTTGCTCGCGATCTGCACGGTGACGGTGTTTCCGGTCCGCTGCGCCCAGGCGGCGGTGGCGGCCTTGACCGCCGCGGTCTCGGCCTCGCCGGAGCTGGCGATCAGGACGGTCAGGCTCTGGCCGGCGCCGGAGGACTGCTTGGCCGACGTGTCGCCGAATCCGCCCGAGGAGGAGCAGCCGGTGACGGCGCCGAGGGCGACGGCCGTGCAGACGGCGGCCGCGGCGAGGGTGCGGGAGGTGGCCATGCGGGTCTCCTTGCGGGGGGGGGGGTGGGTGGTGGACGGCCTTCGGGGGACGGGTGCTTCGGGCGGGCCTCGGCGGCGGGCCTCGGTGGCGGGGTTTCGGGGAAGGGGCGCGGGGAGGGCGCGGGTGCTACGCGCTGTCGCGCAGCACCAGCTCCGGTTCCAGCAGCACGTGTTCGACGGGCCGCCCGCGGTCGCCGAGGCGCTCCAGCAGCAACTGCATGCAGACCCGGCCGACCGCGTCGAGCGGCTGGGCGAGGCTGGAGAGCGAGGGGAAGAGCAGTGGGGCGATCGGGGAGTCGTCGAAGCCGATCACGGCGGCCTCCGGGCCGGGGGTGCGGCCGGCCCGGCGCAACGCCTGGTACCAGCCGAGCGCGAGGGTGTCGCTGGCGGCGACGACGGCGGTCGCACCGCCGGCCAGCAGTTTCCCGGCGGCCTCGGTCGCGTGCTCCGGGTCGTCCGGGCTCTCCACCCGGCGGCCCCGGGTGGACAGGCCCAGTTCGCGCATCGCGCCCTGCCAGCCGCGGGCGCGGTCGTCGCCGACCCCGGAGCCCTTGGGCCAGCCCAGGAAGCCGATCCGGCGGTGGCCGAGCCCGGCCAGGTGGCGGACGGCCGCCGAGGTGCCGGCGGCGCCGTCCACGTCGACCCAGTCCCCGACGTCCTTGCCGGACCAGGTGCGGCCGAAGGCGACGAAGGGGACGCCGCGTTCGTGCAGCCAGCCCTGGCGGCGGTCGCCGCGGTCGGTGCCGCTGAGCACGAAGCCGTCGGCGCCGTGCTCGTCCAGCAGCTGCTGGTAGCTGGTGAGTTCGTCGTCCCCGGGGGCGACGGCGAACAGCACCACCCGGTAGCCGGCCCGGTCGGCGGCCTCGGAGAGCGAGTGCAGGAACTGGTCCAGGACCGGGGTCGGGACGCCGGTACTGCTGGAGCGGATGCCGTAGCCGATCAGCCGGCTGGCCCTGGTCTTGAGCGCCTGGGCGGCCCGGTGCGGGCGGTAGCCGAGTTCGTCGATGGCGCGCCGGACCCGCTCCAGCGTCTGCGGGCGCAGCAGCTCGGGCGAGTTGATCGCGTTGGACACCGTCTGACGGCCCACGCCGGCCCGGGCGGCGACCATTTCGAGGGTCACCGCGGACCCGGGCCCGCTCCTGGGCGATGAGTGTGCATGCATGACGGTGATCCTAGGTTCTGTCGCCACAGGGCTTGGCTTGGAGCGTTCCAAGCGGGGGTTCCATCAACCCCACCAGGGGAGTTAATGTCTTGGAACGCTCCAATGACAGAAAGGTTGCGCCCGGGTGGAAGCAACTGTCAAGCCCCGCACCGAGAACGAGGAGACCATGCCCGCGACCGACCTCCAGCCGTTCCTGCACGACGCCCGGCTCTCCGTGGCCGCCCCCAGCTTCTGCGCCGCCCGCCCCGACGGCCGCATCGGCGAGGGCGCCGACGGCTTCTACCACGGCGACCGCCGCATCCTCTCCCGCCTGGAGATCGGTGCCCCCGGCGTTCCCGAGGCCCCGATCGCCACCGCCGAACTCCCGGACGGGCGGACCGTCTTCGTCACCGTGCTGCGCGGCCTCGGCGAAGGGACCGCCGACCCCGCCACCACCCTGGAACGCCGCCGCGAACTCCACCCCGGCCGCCTGGTCGAGCACTGCACCCTCCACAACGCCGGCACCCGCCCCGCCCGCCTGCGCCTGGAGATCCGCGCCGAGAGCGACTTCGCCGCCATGGACACCGTCAAGGCCGGCCGCCCCGGCACCCCGGTCGAGCCCCGCGCCCACGGCGCCGACGGCCTGCGCTGGCAGGACGGCCCGCTCACCGCCGCCCTCACCCTCACCCCTCCGCCCCACCACCTCGACCCCGCCACCGGCACCCTCGGCTACGACCTCGAACTCGCCCCCGGCCGGAGCTGGCACGCCGTCCTGGAGTGCACCGCCGAACACCGCGACGGCGACCTCTTCCCCGCCGCCCGCACCACCCCCTGGAGCACCCCCGAGATCACCGGCCGCGACCACCACCTCGCCCACTGGCTCACCCGCTCCCACCACGACCTGCGCGGCCTGCTGCTCACCGACCCGCTGCGCCCCGCCGACACCTTCCTCGGCGCCGGAGCGCCCTGGTTCCTCACCCTGTTCGGCCGCGACTCGCTCTGGGCGGCCCGGATGATGCTCCCGCTCGGCACCGACCTCGCCGCCGGCACCCTGCGCACCCTGGCCCGCCGTCAGGGCCGGGCCGTCGACCCGGCCACCGAGGAGCAGCCCGGCAAGATCCTGCACGAGGTCCGCCGCGCCGAGCAGCACCTCGACACCGGCTCCCACCTGCCGCCCAGCTACTACGGCACCGCCGACGCCACCCCGCTCTGGCTCCTGCTGCTGCACGACGCCTGGCGCTGGGGCCTGCCCGCCGAGGAGGTCGAGGACCTGCTCCCGCACGCCGAGGCCGCCCTCGACTGGCTGGAGCGGTACGCCGACGCGGACGGCGACGGCTTCCTGGAGTACGTCGACAGCACCGGCCGCGGCCTCTCCAACCAGGGCTGGAAGGACTCCTCGGACGGCATCCGGTTCCGTGACGGCCGGATCGCCGCCGCCCCGATCGCCCTCAGCGAGGTCCAGGCCTACGCCCACGAGGCCGCCGTCAAGTCCGCCGACCTGCTGGAGGCCTTCGGCCGTCCCGGCGCCGAGCGCTGGCGGCAGTGGGCCGAGCGGCTGCGCGAGCGCTTCCGCGACCGGTTCTGGACCGAGGACGAGCACGGCCGCCACCCGGTCGTCGCCCTCGACCGCGACAAGCGGCCGGTCGACTCGGTCGCCTCCAACCTCGGCCACCTGCTCGGCACCGGCCTGCTCTCGGCCGAGGAGAGCGCGCTGGTCGCGCAGCGCCTCACCGCCCCCGGCCTGGACAGCGGCTTCGGCCTGCGCACCCTGGACGCCGCCACCGCCGGCTTCAACCCGCTGGGTTACCACACCGGCTCGGTCTGGCCGCACGACACCGCCGTCGCCGTGCACGGACTGGCCCGGGCCGGCCGGCCCGAGGACGCCGCGCCGCTGGCCGCCGGACTGCTGCGCGCCGCCGCGGCCTTCGACCACCGGCTGCCCGAGCTGTACGGCGGCCACCCGCGCGAGCGCTACCACCGCCCCGTCCCGTACCCCGCCTCCTGCCGCCCGCAGGCCTGGGCCGCGGCCTCCGCCGTCCTGGTGCTGCAGGCGCTGCTCGGGCTCGCCGCGGACGCTCCGGGGCGCCGGCTGTGGGTGCGCGGGAGCGTCCCGGCCGGGTACGAGTCGCTGCGGATCCGCGGGCTGACGGTGGCCGGGCTGCCGATCGAGGTGGAGACCGACCACACCGGCGCCGTCCGGCTGCGCGCCCCGGAGGGGTTCACCGTCATCACGGGCTGAGGGCTTCGTGATTTCCTGTGAAGGTCCTGCGTCGCCCGGCGGACGGACGGTCAGCCCGCCGACGGCCGCCCGACCTCGCCGAACGCCCGCCGCCCGGGCCGGCGTCGGGTGCTCCGTGTGCCGACTCGGCCCCGCCGGGAATCTGCCCGGCGGGGCCCCGGCCGCCCCGGGGGCACTGGTGTCCGAGGTGTCATCACCACCTGCTAACCTCAGCCGATTTCCCGCCGCACCGAGTCGGCGGACAAGACGGGGTAAGAGGTACAGAAGACCATGGCATTCCTCCGGGCCAAGCAGAAGGCCCAGGTCATCGAGAAGCTGTCGCAGGTGGCGCCGCCCGGCGAGACCTTCATCGCCTGCGTGCACGCGGAGAGCGGGCCCAGCCCGTGGCTCGCGGCCGCACTCGGTGAGATTCCGCTCGTCGGCCTGATCATCGTGCTGACCCGCAGGTACTACTTCCTGACGCTCACCAACAGCCACGTGGTGATCAACTCGGCCAACCGCTGGAACAACCGGCCCGGCGACGTGGTCGCGGCCTTCCCGCGGCAGGCCTTCCCGGTCAGCCGGGTCAAGCGGGCGAGCATCTGGAGCTCGATGTACGTCCAGATGCCGGGCAGCGCCAACCCGGTGCGCCTGAACATCCACCGCATCTGGCGGGCCGAGATGGACCAGCTGAGCGCGGCCTTCCCGCCCGGGGCGATCGACCCGAGCTCGCAGCCCTTCGACACGCCGCAGAACCAGGGCTTCCCGCCGCCGGCGTACCCGATGGGCGTCCAGGCCGCACCCGGCCAGCAGATGATCCCGCAGCAGCCGCCGCACCAGCAGCCGCAGCAGGGCTTCGGCGCGCCGCAGGCGCAGCCGTACCCGCCGCAGCAGCAGCCGCAGCACCAGCCGTACCCGGCGGCGCAGCCGGGCCAGCCGTACCCGCCGCAGGCCTACCCGCCGGCCCAGCCGTACCCGGCGCGGCCGGGCGCCCAGGTGCCGCCGCAGGGCCAGCCGTACCCGCCGCAGGTCCCGAACGTGCCGTACCCGGGCCAGCAGGGCTACCCGGGCCAGCACTGACCGCGCGCCCGCGCCGACCGCGGCCCCGGTTCCCCCGTGCGGGGAGCCGGGGCCGCGGCCTTCGCGGCGGGCTCCGAGGCCGGGCTCCGCGCCCGGGGCCGGCTCGGCGCGCCCGCCCGGGCGGACTCTGCGAGGCTGAGAGGGACAGCAGCCTCGATCGAGGAGGCCCGCACCGATGTCAGCGCAGAACCCGGAGCCGTCCGGGCGCAAGGGCCGGGTGGCCGCGCTCCGGGCCGCGGAGGTCCGGCACGCGCGGACCAGGCGGTGGCTGGTGAGCGGTCTGGTCGTCCTGGTGGTGCTCGCGGTGGTCGGCGTGATCGCCGTCGTGATCGCCGACAACCAGGGCAGCTCCGCGCCGTCCGGCGTCCCGGCGCACCCCCGGACCACCGCCGAGGGCCGGACCACCCCGCCGCCCTGGGACGCGCCCGCCGACGCCGCGGCGGCCGTCAAGGCGGCCGGCCTGCCGATGCTCGGCGCCGAGGGTACCGCCCTGCACATCCACACCCACCTGGACGTCTACGCCGACGGGCAGCCCGTGACCGTCCCCGCGCTGGTCGGCATCGACGAGAGCGCCCAGCGGATCAGCCCGCTGCACACCCACGACACCAGCGGGGTCGTCCACATCGAGTCGCCGGTGGCCGCCGACTTCACCCTGGGCCAGTTCCTGACCGAGTGGCAGGTCTCCGCCTCCGCGGACCACCTGGGCGGGCTGCGCACCGACGCCACCCACGCGCTCACCGCGTACGTGGACGGCAAGGCGGTGGGCGGCGACCCGGCGGCGATCGTGCTGCACGCCCACGACGAGATCGCCCTGGTGTACGGCACGGCCGCGGAGAACGCCGCCGTCAAGGTGCCGAGCGGCTACGACTGGCCGAGCGGGCTCTGAGCCGTCCACGAGCCGCTGTCGGGCACTGATACGCCGTCGGGCGCCGAACCGCCGTCGAGCGGGGGGAGTCGCCGGGTGATCCGGTCGAACAGTTCCTTGAGCGGCTCGCCCAGTTCGCGGCCGAACCCGGTGAGCCCGTAGCTGACCTGGGGCGGTGTGGTCGGTGCGACCTCCCGCCGGACCAGGCCGTCCTGGACCAGGGCGCGCAGGGTCTGGGTGAGCATCTTCTCGCTGATGCCCTGGATGCTCTCGCGCAGTTCGTAGAAGCGCAGGTCGTTGTTCCGCAGGGAGATCAGCACCCAGATCCCCCATCGGCTGGTCACGTGGTCGACGACGGTGCGCGCGGGGCAGTCGGTGTGAAACACGTCATACCGGCCCCCCGGTGCGGCCGCTCTGTACTGCGGGCCTTCCTTCATGTGTGGAGCTTACTTCGAGGTATGTCCTTACCAAAAGTAAGTCGCTGCTCCTAGGTTGAGGGCATCGGAGCGACCTCCGAGCAGGACGAACAGACGAGTAGTGGGAGCAGAACATGATCGTGGTGACCGGAGCCACCGGGAACATCGGCCGGCCGTTGACCCAGGCGCTGGCCGAGGCGGGCCGGGAGGTGACGGCGGTGTCGCGGCGGGCGGCGGCGGTGCCGGACGGCGTCCGCCACGTGACGGCCGACCTGGCCGAGCCGGGTGCCCTCAAGCCGGTACTGGCCGGGGCGGAGGCGCTGTTCCTGCTGCTCTCCGGAGACCTGCACGGCGCCGGGGCCGGCCCGGCCGACCTGGTCGCCGACGCGGTGGGCGCCGGCGTCCGGCGGATCGTCCTGCTGTCCAGCCAGGGCGTGGTGACCAGGCCCTTCGGCCGGACCCGGATCGCGCTGCGCGCGCTGGAGGACAAGCTGCGCGCCGCCGGCGTGGAGTGGAGCATCCTGCGGCCGGGCGGCTTCGCCTCCAACGCCTTCTGGTGGGCCGACTCGGTGCGCACCGACCGGCTGGTCGCCGCGCCCTTCGGGGACGTCGGCGTGCCGGTCGTCGACCCGGCCGACATCGCCGAGGTGGCGGCGGCTTGCCTGCTGGACGAGCGGCACGGCGGCGGCCGCTACGAGCTCACCGGGCCGGAGGTGATCACCCCGCGCGGGCAGGCGGCGGCCCTGGCCGCCGCGCTGGGCGAGCCGGTGCGCTTCCACGAGCTGAGCCGGGAGGAGGCCAGGGCCGGCATGGCCCGGGCCATGCCGGCGGAGCTGGCCGACGACACCCTGGACC
>NZ_JBHZCN010000065.1:0-55286 GCF_042755465.1 Kitasatospora sp. NPDC059160
CGGGGTCCGGGCCCCGGTGGGGAGACCGGGGCCCGGACGCCGTATCACCGCGTCACGGGGTGACGATCGGGAACTTCGGGTCCGGCAGGGTCAGCGTGCCGAAGACGCTGTCCGCCGCCTGCTGGGCGTACGTGCCGGCCAGCGTGATCCTCCCGTCCTGCACCGCCCGGTCGAAGTTCCGCTGGAAACCGGGGGTTTCGGCGATGTCGTCGAGCGTCCGGCGGGTGAGCGTGATGGTGGCGTCCGGGACCTCGACGAAGCGGTCGCCGCCCGGCACGAAGACCAGCACGCCGTTGCGCAGGGTCGTGGTGCAGCGGTCGCCGGTGTCGGTGAACTCCCAGTTGAGCGCGATCGGCACGCGGTGCTGCTCGGCGGCCGTCGGCCCGTCCACGCTGCGGGCGAGCGCCGAGAAGAACTGGTCCAGGGTGGTGCTGCGGATCAGGTCGGCGGAGGACTGGCTGGTGATCAGCGGCTGCGGGCCGTGGACGACCTCCTGGGCGCCGGTCAGGTAGGCATTGCGCCAGGTGCCGTTCTCGGCGCCGTAGCCGAGCTGGGTGAACACCTTCGCCTGGAGCTCCTTGGCCTGCTGGAGCACGTCCGCGGGGACCGGCGTGCCGGCCGTACCGGTCGTGCCGGTCGTGCCGGTCGTGCCGGTCGTGGCGGCGGCGCCGAAGACGACGTGGTTGAGGAGTTCGGCGGCCCAGCGGAAGCCGTCCGGGGTGTCGGTGTCGTAGGCCTGCCGGGCCTGGGTGACGACGGCCTCCGCGCCGCCCATCGCCTGCACGTAGTTGGCCCCCGCCTGCACCGGCGGCAGCGTCCACAGGTGCGCCGGGTTGGCGTCGTACCAGCCCATGTACCGCTGGTATACCGCCTTGAGGTTGTGGCTCACCGAGCCGTAGTAACCCCGGTTGTACCAGTGGTCGTCGAGGCCGGGCGGGAGGGTCGCCAGCTCCTCGGCGATCTCGGTGCCGGTCTGCCCCGCGTTGATCAGGCGCAGCGTCTGGTCGTTGAGGTAGCCGTACATGTCGCGCTGCTTGTTGAGGAATTCGAGGATGCGGGCGTTGCTCACCTTCTCGCCCGGCCCCTCCTGCTCCACCTCGGCCCACACCGGCCAGTGGTGCGAGGCGAACAGGACGTCCGTCTCCTTGCCGAAGGTCTGGATCGACTCGGTGAGGTACTTCGACCAGGCGTGGGCGTCCCGCACCTGCGCGCCGCGCAGGCTGAGGATGTTGTGCATGGTGTGGGTGGCGTTCTCGGCGATGCACAGGGTGCGGGCGTCCGGGAAGTAGATGTTCATCTCCGCCGGGGCCTCGGTGCCCGGGGTGAGCTGGAACAGCATCTGCACGCCGGCCAGGGCGAACTCGTACAGGCCCGGACGCCACGGGATGACGTAGCCGTCCCGCCAGCTCTGCTCCGGCACCGCCGGGTGGGCCGGTCCGCCGATGTACTCGGTCGGCGGGACCAGCGTCACCTCGCCGGTGGAGATGGTCAGACCGAGGCCCGAACCGACCTGCCCCGTCGGGCCCTTGTCCAGCTGCGCCGCATACATGTACTGCGCGCGCCGGGCCATCGCGGGGCCGGCGTAGATGTTCTCGCTGACGGCGTGTTCGAGGAAGCCCTCCGGCGCGACGACGGGCACGCCGGGCTCCAACGGGTCGCCGAGCTCGTGGAACAGGCCGCGGGAGCCGCCGAAGTGGTCGACGTGGCAGTGGGTGTAGACGATGCCCTTGACCGGTCGCTGCTCCTTGCTGAGCTCCGTCTTGTCCCGGAACAGCCGGAGCGCGGCCCGCGCGGTCTCGTAGCAGGCCAGCGGGTCGATGACGACCAGGCCGGCGTCGCTCTCGACGATCGTCATGTTGGACAGGTCGTAGCCGCGCACCTGGTAGATCCGGTACTCGCGACAGCTGGTGACCTGGAACAGGCCTGCGATCGCCGTCAGTTCGCCCTGGCGGTGGAGGCTGCCGTTGACCGTCGGGAACCCGGAACGGTTGTCGGGGTCGAGGAACTCGTAGGCGGTGAAGTCCCAGACCACCTTCTCCCGGTCCTTGCGGGAGACGATGACGGGCACGTCCGGCGGGGCGATCAGGAACCGGCTCGCGTCGGCGAAGTCCCGGCCGTCCTTCTCGTCGGCGGCCGTGGCCGCCTCCGCGGCCCGCCGGTTCGCCGCCGCGACGGCGGGGGTCGGCTCGATGGGCTCGATGGGCTCGGCGTACTCGGGTGTTCCAGGCATGGCGAAGCCACCTCCACGTCGTTGTGCGGGAGCCGCGATGCGGCGGAGGTGGTCACGCTACGAACACGTCCGGTCACCCACAAGGGAGCGATCGCGCCAAGGCGCGGGGGCGAAGAGGCCGAATGACGACGTTTGGTGGGTGGGCGAAGCGTCCGACCACGGCGGGGACGGGGAACCCCCTGCGCTCGCACCGTCCGGCCCGGGCAGGATGGGCCGATGAGCGATGAACAGTTGCGGGTTTCCCTCGATCAGGTGCGCGATTCGTTCGAGGTGCTGATGCGGCACCTGGAGGCGCACGGGGCGGGCGGTGAGGCCGCCCTGCCGAACGACCTCTTCTGGACCGTGCCACCGCCCGAGCTGTACGACATGACCGCGAAGCCCGACGTGCTGACGATCGGACAGGTGTCGGAGTCCTGGGCGCAACTCCAGGCCCTGCTGGCCGACCCGGACCGCGCCATCGGCCACCACCTGGTGTGGCTCGCCGACGTCCTGCGCGCCATCGGCCTGGAGCACCCGGCGTAGCCCCTCAGCCTCGGCCCTCAGCTCCGGCGGGGGCGGCGGCGGGCGAGGGTGGCGAGGCCGAACAGCAGCCCGCCGGCCAGGAAGAAGGGCTCGTAGAGCAGCGTCGCGAACCGTCCCATCGCGTCGAAGTCGCCCGTCGTCCGGGAGCCGGTGGCCAGCGCGAACCAGTCCGGCACGGACGGCAGCGAGTGCACCAGCAGGACGGCGGTGATGCCCCACAGCGCGACGCCGAGCAGCTTGGCGGGCAGCCGCCCGCCCCACGGCCGGACGATCGCCAGCGCGAGCACCGCCGCCACGGCACACCCCGGGATCGCGAGGATGTCGATGATCAGCAGCGGGGTGTTCCCGGTGACGGACAGCCCGTCCGGGAGGCCGATCCGGCCACCGAACAGCCAGTAGAGGTGGACGAGCGAGAACGCGCCGGCCCACACGGCGGCGGCGTACGCGGCGGAGGCTGCGTGGACGGCGGGGGCGGCGGCGGGGCGAAGGAGGGTCGTCTTCATGCCTCCACCGTCCCGCCGTGACGACGGTCGGCGGATCGTCCCGGCGGCCCGGCCCCCTCCCCCGCCCAGGGGAGGGGGCCGCACCCCGCTCGTCCGTCAGGAGCAGTCGAAGCGGTGCGCGAGGGGCCGGTCCGGGCAGTCCGGGCACTCGAACAGGTAGACGCCGCCCATGTCGCCGATCGTGAGGTCCGGCGGACACTGGACCAGCTTCCGCTCCTCGTACGGGAGGTCCCAGATCTCGCCCTCCGCCGGGGTGTCCTCAACGGCCAGCCAGGTACGCCAGCCCTCACCGTCGAACTCGCGGCTGTTGACGGTCAGCAGGTGCCGCATGGTGCGGTCGCAGGACGGGCAGTCGGGCCAGTCCGGTTCCTGCGTCCAGG
Source organism: Kitasatospora sp. NPDC059160 (assembly GCF_042755465.1). Taxonomy (NCBI): domain Bacteria; kingdom Bacillati; phylum Actinomycetota; class Actinomycetes; order Kitasatosporales; family Streptomycetaceae; genus Kitasatospora; species Kitasatospora sp. NPDC059160. Next base: position 3,636 of record NZ_JBHZCN010000065.1, read on the forward strand.
TCGGATAGCCGCCGACCTTGATCCCGCTGGACACCGAGAGGTGGTACCAGTACGACCAGCCGGTCTCCTCCTCCACCTGCTCGAACCTGGCCCTCAGCGCGTCGGCGACCTCGTCCGGCAGGTCCCAGTTCGGGTAGTCGGTGACGACCTCCGGGTGCAGGACGCACGGATCCGGCAGGTAGTCGTCGTCCGCACCGTCCGGGCGGGAGGGCGCCACCGGTGCGAGGTCCGGGCAGGCACTGTCCCACCGGAACACCTCCGGGCGGGGCACGAAGTCCGGATCGTGCTCCAAGGGGCACCACAGCAACTGCAGCAGGTCGGTGCCGGGCGGCAGTTCGAGCCCGGGCAGATCAGCGGCGAACAACTGCAGGACGGGCACCAGCGGGACCGGGCCCTCCGTGGTCCTCGGCGGGGAGTACGCCGTCCGCGGATGCTCGTCCGCGCAGTGCGGCCACGGCTCGGAGGACGGCCACAGCACCGGCCCGCCCATCGAACTCTCCCGGGGCCCCGGCTCGCCGGGCCGCGGATGCAGCCGGGTGGCCGGCTTCCGGAACGCGGCCACCTCGGGGAACAGCGCCTCCACGTCGAGCGGACGCGGCGGGGTCGTACGAGCCATCGAACGGCCTGTCTACGGGGGAACAAAGATCCACCCGTGTCTACCGCCGCCCCTCACCCGACGCAAGGGCCACCTGCCGCGAGCACGGTGAGGTGGGGGCCGACCCGATCGGGGTCAGCGCAGAACGTTGCCCGGGTCGTCCAGCCACGGGCGGTGTTCGCCGGCGACGGTCACGGTCATACCGAGCCGGGTGAGACCGGGCCTTCCGCTTCGGACCCACCAACCGTGCGCCGCCGTCACCTCGTCCCACAGGCTGCGCGGGCCGGACTGCGACACGGCGTGCGGCCCGTCCCAATCGGCGAAGCGGCAGTGGGCGTAGGAGGTGCCGTCCCAGACCTCCGCCCGGCCGGTGCCGAACCGGTCGTAGTCGGCCCACACGCTCCGCCGGAACAGGCCGGGCAGCCGCAGCCCGACGGCGAAGGCGCAGTCGGTCCGTTCGGCCACCTCGTCCGGGTCGATGCCGGAGGGCCCGTGCCGGACATCCTCGATGCCGAACTCGCCGCAGTCCGGGCGCTGGTCGCGCACCCACATGAACGACACGTCCTCGACGAACGGGCCGCTCGCCGACCGCCCGTCCTCGGCGACGGTGAGCCGCAACAGCGCCCCGTTGCAGAACGGCGTGCCGTACGGCACCAGGATGACCCCGCCGGGCGCCGTCTGTTCGATGATCGCCGACGGGAGCCGCTGGACGGCGGCCGTGAACTGCACCCGGTCGTACGGGGCGCCCCCGGGGTGGCCGAGGGTGCCGTCACCGGCCAGCACGGTGGGCCGCAGGCCCGCCGCGTGCAGCCGCTGCCGCGCCCGGCCCGCCAGTTCGGGGTCCAGCTCGACGCTGGTCACCCGCTCCGCGCCGAACCTGGTGGCCAGCAGACCCGCTGTCCACCCAGTCCCGGTGCCCAGCTCCAGCACCCGCATACCCTCGGCCACGTCCAGGTGCCGGAGCATCTGCGCGACCACCGTGGGCATGGAGCTGGACGACGACGGCGTGTCCGTCCCCTCGTAGACCTGCGTCACCAGGGCGAGGTCGGAGGCGACCAACTCGGCCCAGCGGTGCGGCTGTTCCGCGCGATCGAGCCACTCGCCCTCGTCCAGGATCCGGTCCGGGGTGAACAGCTCACGCGGGGTGGTCCGGAACGCCTTCTCCCAGTCGGCCGACAGCGCGCCGGACTCCCGGAGCGCATCGGCCAGTTCGTACCACGTCATGACGCCCCCTACGGCTTCGACGGCTTGGGCAGGTTCTTGGGCGGCGCGTCCCGCTGCCCGTCGTGCGGCGCGGTATCCGGCTTCCCGGAGTGCCCGCCCCCGCTGCCCCCACCAGCCTTACCGGGACCGTCCCCACCCGATCCGCCGCGGTGCTTTCCCATGTGCGTTCCCTCCTGCGGATGAGACATCCAACCAGCGAGGAGCAGATTAGAGAAGTCGATGGCCGCCATTCAACGATATGCACGATATTGACTAAAGTTCATCCATCTACATTCTCCGCCGGAACTCTTCGGACCACTCATCGAGCAAGGCCCTGGCACCGGCTCCGACCTGGGAGTTCGCGAGAAAGAAGTCGAACAGGCGTTGATAGTGGTCGATGTCCTTCGGATCGCGCAGGACGACCCGTCCCGTGAAGAGCTCGACGGTCACAAGGCTCGAGTCATAGACAGTGAAGATATGGAACGGCGCATCGGCGATCTGAGCGGAAAGTGGAACTATTCCGATGTTGACGTTCGGAAGTCGAGAAATGGACGCCAAGCGGTCCAGCTGAACAGCCATGACCGATGGAGGGCACAGCTTCCAGCGGACAGCCGACTCAGTCAGCAGAAAATCGAACTGCTTACTCTCGTCATAGAGAACGGCCTGTCGTTCGATCTTCAACGCGACGGCTTGAGTCACATCACCGTCGACCGGGTCGACCGGCGGGCTCATCGCCGCTCGCATGTACTCGGGCGTCTGGAGCAACCCCGACGGAATGGCCGGCAAGAAGTAGCGGATGTGCTCGGAGTTGCTCTCGAGGGTCGCCAGTTCACGCTGCCTAAAGTGCAGTCCACGTCTGACGGACGCCCGGACATCCTCGTACTCGGCGTTGGCGACGCTGGCCAACGCGAGCAGCTCCCGGGCCAGGTCCTCGTCCAGGCCCAGTGCGTTGACGATCTGGTGCACATCGACGACCGTCGGCAGAGCGCGGCCCGTCTCGATCCGGGAGATCTTGCTCTGACTCATGCCGCAACGGACGGCCAGCCGTTCGCCGGAAAGACCGGAGGCACGCCGGAGGTCCTTGAGCGCTGCTGCAAGGTCTCGGCGTTGCTCTCCGGCCCTACCGGGATCGAGGGTCAAGCTGCGACGTACTCCTCGAAGGGGACCGAGAGGGATAGCGCGAGACCACGCCAGTGCCGGTACTGCTCCAGGTCCGGATCCTCCAGGAGTTCCCGGCCGCTCTGTGTGCCGTCGGACCGGTATCTCATGTCGACGACTGTGGTGTCGTCGAACATCCAGAAGTCCTGGTCCGGGAGCCCGGGGTCGTCCCGACCGGTGAGGTCCAGGATGCGGATGTCCTCGCCGGCCTTCACGTTGTGGGCGTAGGCGGCGAACTCGTAGCGCAGGTAGTCGGAGAGCGGTCGGGTCAGGACGTGCACCCGGCAGATCCTTCGGCCGCTCGCGCGATAGGTCCGCACGCGGGTGAGCCACGGGTCGTCCTCGGGGATGTCGAGTTCTCCGGTGGCCAGGAACTCCCGGAACTCCTCGTCCTCGCCGGGCATGGCATAGGCGCTCCGCGTCTCCAGCCGGAATGCCTCGCGTTCGAACGTGTCGAAGACGGCACGCCAGGCATCACCATCCAAGAGCACGGAACGCCTCCCTCAACACTTCCTCGGGAATCTCCACCACGGCCTCGCCCGCGGGCGTCTGCCACTCCACCACGTCACCCTGAACCGCGATCGACCCACGATCCGTGGTGTAGACGGTCGGACAGTCGTCATTGCGGCAGTCGGGGTCGCCACCCGCGATCCTCGTAAGCCTCATCGTTTCCCCTCCACGCATTTCATGGCGGACCGGTGATCAGGACCCTAGGCAGGCCACGCCGGGCGGGCAAGGACCATTCACGTTCCCGCATGAAGTCACCGCCGCCGGTACCGCACCGTTGACGCCTGTGGAAGTCGGCCTGTACGCCGGGTTCTGTCGCCCGTGAGCGGCAACAACGGTGGTCGGCCGGAACGCCCCCCGTTCGAACTCGGAGAAGCAGTCGAGTCGAGCCGGGTCGCGGCAAGAGGCGGGCGGGGGCGCGGGGCGCGGGGCGCGGGGGCGCAGGGCGGGCTGGGTAGTGTGCGGGGGATGTGGAGAGAAACGGCTCTTGGGGCCTATTCCGAGGTGGGGTTCCGGGAACCCGTGCAGGTGGCGGCGCTGGCTGAGGCGGAGCGGCGGCTCGGGTTCGGGTTGCCCGGTGAGCTGGGGGAGTTGTTGCTGGAGAGCGACGGGGTCGTCGGGCGCACCTGGGTGGACACCGTCTGGTCGGTCGAGCAGATCGTCGAACAGAACCTGCTGTTCCGGTCCGACCGTTCTTTCGCCGAGTTGTACATGCCCTTCGACGCCCTGCTGTTCTTCGGGGACAACGGCGGCGGGGACCAGTTCGCCTTCGTGCGGACTCCGGTGCGTCCGGACATCTTCGTCTGGGAGCACGAGTCCGACAGCCGCCGGTGGGTGGCACGGGACTTGCGGGACTACCTGGGCCGCTCGCTCGCCCAGGGCGGCGACGACTGGTACCAGTAACGCCAACAGCGGTGCGGCACAGGAAGTCGGTAGGGCCGACTTCCTGTGCCGCGGGGTGCTGCCGCGATCGGGGTCACGGCTTGGGGATGGCGGTGGTGACGGCCTTGGTCCGGGTGAGGAAGGCGATCGGCAGGACCGCGAGAGCGGACAGGCCCTGGAGGACGGCGTACCAGGGCGGGCAGATCCCGGGGATCAGGTCCACGGCGATGACGGCGATCGGCATCACGGTGGCGACCGTCCGGATCCGGTCCAGAGCCTTGTAGTCGCCACCGGCGGCCCGGGCGGTGATCCGCAGCAGCACCGGGGCGAGGGCGGGGAAGAGGACCCCGCGGACCCACATGAACGGGGTGCTCGCGTGCCCGGTGAACGCCATCACGGCCACGGTCGCGAGGGTGATCACACCGATCGCACCGAAGAGCGTAAGGCACTTCTTCGCGAGCGAGAAAACCTCGTCGGTACGGGAGTTGGTGCCGGTCGCCGATGCCGTGGTCGCCATTGTTCTGTCCTCCGTGTCGTGGTGAGAACGAATCTACGGAGACGACGGAAGACCCAGAACCCGTCCAGCCCCACACCTGGGGTGGGCCCAGACCCACCCCAGGCGCCGGCGGAGCGGAAACCTTCCCCCACACGCACACACCGAGAAACGCATCAGCGCAGAAAGTCGGCGGGTCCGACTTCCTGCGCTGGGTGGGGTTTCCGAAGAGGGTCGGACGAGGGCCAGACGAAGGGGTCAGGCGAGGGCGCGCTGCAACAGGACGGTGTCAATCCAGCGGCCGTGCTTGTGGCCGACGGCGGTGAGGCGGCCCGCGTCGGTGAAGCCGTGGCGGCGGTGCAGGGCGGCCGAGGCTTCGGAGCCGGAGTCCGCGATGACGGCGACGAGTTGGCACAGGTGGGTCTCGGCGCAGGCGTCGATCAGGGCGGCCAGCAGGGCTGTGCCGAGGCCTCGCCCGGTGTGGGCGGGGGCGAGGTAGATGGAGTTCTCGCCGGTGTGCCGGTAGGCGGCCTTGGGGCGGAAGGGCCCTGCGTACGCGTAGCCGGCGACCTCGCCGTCCACCTCCGCGACCAGGAAGGGCAGCCCCTGGGCGGTGAGGTCGTCCAGCCGTTGCTGCCAGGCGGCGAGGGGCGGCGGGGTCTCGTCGAAGGTGGCCACCGTGTGGTGGACGTAGTGGGCGTAGATCTCGGCCACCGCGCCCAGGTCGGCGGGGGTCGCCGGGCGGATCACTGGCTCCATGGCTGTCATGGCGGGGAGTGTAGGAGGCCGGGCTCCGGGGTGCTGCCGCGATCGGGGTCACGGCTTGGGGATCGCGGTGGTGACGGCCTTGGTGCGGGTGAGGAAGGCGATCGGCAGGACCGCCAGGGCGGAGAGGCCCTGGAGGACGGCGTACCAGGGCGGGCAGATCCCGGGGATCAGGTCCACGGCGATGACGGCGATCGGCATCACGGTGGCGACCGTCCGGATCCGGTCCAGGGCCTTGTAGTCGCCGCCCGCAGCCCGCGCGGTGATCCGCAGGAGCACCGGGGCCAGAGCGGGGAAGATGACCCCGCGGATCCACATGAACGGGGTGCTCGCGTGCCCGGTGAACGCCATCACGACCACGGTCGCGAGGGTGATCACACCGATCGCTCCGAAGAGCGTGAGGCACTTCTTCGCGAGCGAGAAGACCTCGTCGGTACGGGAGTTGGTGAGGGTCTCCGTCGCGGTGATCGCCATTGTTCTGTCCTCCGTGTCGTGGTGAGAACGAATCTACGGAGACGGCGGAGGACGGAACACGGGTCTGGCCCCACACCTGGGGTGGGGCCAGACCCACCCCGGATCAGTCGAGGGGGCTGAGCGGGATGTCGAGGTAGGACTCGGCGCCCACGGGGGAGGTGATCTCAAGGCTGGTCGGGACGGAGTTGGCGTCCGCGAAGAACTGGTCGTGGGTGCCGATGACCAGCTGGAGCACGCGGCCCTGGGCCAGGACGTAGTGGGCCGGCTGGAGCGGGAAGGTCACCGTGCTGGCCTGGCCGGCCTGCTGGTTGGTGACGGTGTACGGGGCGTTGGTGATGATGTGGGCCTTGCCGGTAGCCGGGTCGCAGTCCAGCAGGTAGGCCACGATCGTGGCGTCCATGGCCCGCGGCTTCACGGTCACCCGCAGCTCCAGTTCGCCCTGGACGCGCATGGGCTGGGTCAGCGGCGCAGTGGTCCAGATCGCGGCGAGCTCGCGGTCGATCCTGTCGGTCTTGTAGACGTGCGGCAGGCCCATCCGCTCGGCCAGGCCGGTCTGGACCAGCTTCGGGGCGACGACGACCTCGGTGTCCCGTCCGGTGGCCTTGACGGCGCGGGTCCAGCCCGACTGCGGCTCCCCCTCGACCAGTTGGGCGTCACGCTGGCCCGCGACCGGTCCGGCGAGGTGGAAGCGCTTGCGGGGCAGGGCGTAGTCCTCCCAGCTGTCGTGGAAGAGGTCGGAGAGGAGGTTGTGCATGTACTCCGAGCGGACGCCGAACCGCGGCTCGCGTCCGTCACCGGCGTTGCCGCCGAGGTGGTGGTCGAGCCAGCGGTAGGCCATCTCGGTGGGCTTGGAGAGGAGGCCCGCCAGACCGGCCAGTTCGCCGTTTCCGTGATCGCCGACCTGGACGAGCAGCGACTTGGGGCCCGCGAGGTTGGTGAAGAGGTCGATGACGGCGGGCACCGAGAAGATCGTCTCGTGCCAGGCCGTGGTCAGCATGATCGGCGTCGCGGCATCGTTGTAGGCACTCAGGTGCGTACGGGGCGAGCGCTCGGCCGCGAACTCCCGGACCTCGTCGTCGACGTTGTTGTTCCGGATCTTCTCGATGATCCCGCGGAACTCCTTCGAGCAGCGCTCCTCACCGAAGAGCTGCACGAGCGCCTCGAAGGCCTTGAGGTGGCGGGTGCCGTTCTCGTAGAGCGACGCGAAGAGGTCGCCCCACGCGCTGGTGCCGGCCACGACCTTGATCCGGCGGTCCTTGGCAGCAGCCAACAGGCTCGTCCCGGCGCCGTAGGAGGAGCCGAAGAACCCGATCCGTTCGGCGTCGACACCGTCGATCTGGACCAGCGAGTTGATGATCTCGGTGGCATCGGACACGTCCTGCGGCCCGGCGACGTGGATCTCACCACCGGAAGCGGCCAGACCCCGCTGGCTGTAGGCGAGGACGGCGTAGCCGCCCAGGGCCAGACGCGGGAACATGCCGAGGTAGGCCCGGTGTCCGATGTTGATCAGCGGGGCGGGCAGGACGACCGCCGGAACGGTCTGTCCCGGCGCGAGGTTGCGCGGGATGCTCAGGGACGCGTCGATCATCGTCCCGTCCGCCATGGCGATCGAGAGCTCCCGGTAAGTGGCGACCTCCGCGTTGGTCTCGTAGGTGTCGGCCAGACCCCACTGGTCCAGGCGCCCGATCCGGCGCGGCGACGGGTCGAGAAGTGCCTCGCGGATCGCGTCCAGCTTGGCGAGGTCGTCGGCGTTGACGACGAACGGGTTCTCCGGGAAATCGGAAACGGGCATGGGTGTAACCGCCTTTGGTGGCAAGGATGGTGACGAACTGTCGGAGCCATGCTCGCTTCGCGGCGATCATCCCGGGGCACGTTCGAGGATGGTCACTCGAATGGGTGAACGGCGCGGTTCAAACCCCCAGAGCCGAAGGAGGGCGGAGCCCGTCACACGCCGGCGGCCTCCTGCGGGGAGCAGGAGGCCGCCGGAACGATCCGCTCAGGGGTTGGTGATCAGGTGGTCGAACTCGCCCGCCTTGGCGCCTCGGAGGAGTGCAGCGAACTTCGGAGCGGTGATGCGGACGATGACATCGCCCTCATCGGATTCGCGAAGTTCGATCAGCCCGTCGACAGTGCGAACCTCAACGCAGTCAGCACTGGAACCTGAGTAACTGGACTTCTGCCAAACAGAGTTAGACATACTTGCTTTCCATGTCTTTCTTGATGGATCGAATGAAATCTCGCGACTCGCCTACCGTGAGGGCAGCCGAGTCAATCTGGGCAAGTAGCGACCGGAACCGAGCTGTGTGAGCTGGTGCATCGAAGAGAAAGTTACCGACGCCCGAGTCATCCTGGACCGTATCGAGTTCCTGCACCGGTCCTTCGGCGTAGGTGAAGTTCTCATTCGGGAGCGGGATCGTATCGGCGTCGAACAGGACGACTCGAACTGAGATATTGGACTGACCGGAAACGTCCACCAGAGCACCGAGTTGCTCGGCATGGATCCTGGCTCCGCCGAACTGCATGCGCAGCGCCGCCTCATGGATGTACGCGGTGAACGGGGTCGCTTCGGACCGGACGATGTGCTGACGCCGCAGGCGGAAGGCCGCTCTCAGATCGACCTCATGACTCGGAAGCGGCGGATAGGAGCGGGCGAAGACGGCCGAGGCATAGTCGTTCGTCTGGAGCAGCCCGTGGATGAAGGCCATCGTGTAGGCCGAGAGCCCCCGAACCTCCCGGACGGCCGTGCCCGGCAGTGATTCGCCGAGATCCATGGTTCCGCCCGGCAGCGCGTACAGACCGTTGTCGGTGCGCCGCTGGAGCAGGATGCGCCCTTCGGCATCCGTCACGACGGCAGACGCCGCCACGACGAGCCGGTTCGGCTCGGGGGCGTCGGGATCGTCGTAGTACTCGGTCCGTGCCACGCGATCACCTCCCTTCAACTGGTACCAGCGGCGGCCACCAGGCAGGGCCCGGGCAGCACTGCGCCCCGCTGGATGGCTCCAGCGGGGCGAAGTGGCGTCCGGCGGTACCGGGTCAGCCGCCGGACGGGCTCTTGGGGGCGCCGCCGCCGAAGCCGCCTCCGGCACCGCCACCGCCGAATCCGCCCGCTCCGGCACCGGCGGCGCCCTCGACGAGCTGGGTGGCGTTGTAGCCGCCGCTGGAGTCCGGCGTGCCGACGACGGTCACGCTCTGGCCGGGCTGGAGGTCGGCGACCTTGCCCTGCTTGTTGAGCTGGACCTTGGTCGAGTCCCCCGTCGTCACCTTGATCGTGTTGCCGTTGGCGTCGGTCAGGTACACCGTCGAGCCGTCGACGGCCTTGACGGTGCCGCGCGCGAAGCCGCCCTGGCCACCGCCCTGGCCACCCTGACCGCCCTGACCGCCCCGGCGCCCGCCGCCCTGACCCTGACCGCCCTGTCCGTACCCGCCCGCCGCCTGGCCGCCCGCCGCGGCGGCCCGAGCCGGCGCCTTGCCACCGGAGGAGGTCCCGCCCTGCCCCTGCTGGTACCAGACCCCGCCCGCGAACGCCCCGGTGGCGATCACGCCACCGGCCAGCACCAGCGACAGCCACGGCAGCTTCCGCCGCGGCGGCGCCGCCAGCTCCGCGCTCACGTCCCGCGCGTCGGGCGCGGTGGCCAGCAGGGCGACCTGTTCGTCGTGCTCCATCGAAGAAGTGCTCCTACTCGTGCCGGAGGGCGTCGATCGGCCGCAGCGAGGCGGCCCGGTTGGCGGGGTAGCTGCCGAAGAACAGTCCGATGGCGACGGCGATGCCGAAGGCGCCCACTACGGACTCGGGGATGACCACCGGCTTGATGCCGACGATGCTGAAGTGCGAGCCGACGATCCCCGCCGCCACGCCCAGCCCGGCCCCGATCACCGACAGCAGGGTCGATTCGGTCAGGAACTGCCCGAGGATGACGGCCCGGGGCGCGCCGAGCGCCTTGCGGATGCCGATCTCGCGCGTCCGCTCGGTGACCGTCACCAGCATGATGTTGGTGATCCCGATCCCGCCGACCAGCAGCGAGATCGCGGCCACCGCGCCGAGCAGCACGGTGAAGGTCTTGGTCGTGCTCTCCCGGGCCGTCAGCAGCGAGGCCTGGTTGGTGATCCGGAAGTCGGCCTTGGTCGGGTCGGTGATCGCGTGCGTCCCGAGCAGTACCCGGGTGATCTCCGACTGCGCGGCCGTGGTCGTGTCGGCGGACGACGCCTGGACCAGGATCTGGTTGACCGCCCCGAAGCCGGTGAAGGCGTTCTGCACGGTCGGCAGCGGCGCGATCACCACGTCGTCCGGGTCGGTGAACCCGCTGCCGCCCTTGGCGGCCAGCACGCCCACCACCGTGAACGGCGTCCCGCCGAGCACGATCTTCTTCCCGACCGGGTCCTCGGCGTCGAACAGCTGCTTGGCCGTCGTGGCGCCGAGCACCGCGACCTTGCGCGAGCCGAGCACGTCGTCCTCGGTGAAGTAGTCGCCGTGGGCGACCTTCTGGTTGGAGGTCTCGAAGTACGCTGGGTAGGTGCCCACGACCGAGCCGGGGCTGTACGAGATGTTCCCGTACAGCGCCGTCGCGCTCGTCGTGACCACCGGCGCGACGGACTTGATCGCCGACGAGTCGGTGTCGCTCGCCAGCGCCTTGGCGTCGGCGACCGTCAGCTTCTTCACCGAGGAGGTGGCCCGCGAGCCACCGGCCGCCGAACCGGCACTGACGGTGAGGGAGTTGGTGCCGAGCGAGGTGATCGAGTCCTTCACCGCCTGGGAGGAGCCGTTGCCGACCGCCAGCAGCAGGATCACCGAGGCGACACCGATCAGCACCCCGAGCATGGTGAGCGCGGAGCGCACCTTGTTGGCGGCCAGGCCGCCGACCGCGAAGCGGAGCGTCTGCCAGAGGATCACGCCGACACCCCCTGTCGGCGCAGGGCGGGCGGGGGCCCGTCGACCGGCGCCTGCCGGACGTCGCTGACGATCTGCCCGTCGACCAGGCGCAGCACCCGCTTGGCGTGCAGGGCGACCTCGTCCTCGTGGGTGATCAGCACGACGGTGCGGCCGGTGGCGTTGAGCCCGTCGATCAGGCCCAGCACCTCCTCCGTCGAGCGGCTGTCCAGGTTGCCGGTCGGTTCGTCGGCGAGCAGCATCGCGGGCGCCGTGACCAGCGCCCGGGCCACCGCGACGCGCTGCTGCTGGCCGCCGGAGAGCTGGTTGGGCTTGTGCCCGGCCCGCTCGCCGAGGCCGACCAGGGACAGCGCGGCCATCGCCCGCCGCCGGCGCTCCGCCGACCGGACGCCCGCGTAGGCGAGCGGCAGCTCGACCTGGGCGAGGGCGGTGGTGCGCGGCACCAGGTTGAAGGACTGGAAGACGAAGCCGATCTTGCGGTTGCGGACCAGGGCGAGCTGCTGCTCGTCGAGGTGGCCGACGTCGGTGCCGTCCAGCAGGTAGCGGCCGGAGGTGGGGATGTCGAGGCAGCCGAGGATGTTCATCAGGGTGGACTTGCCGGAGCCCGAACTGCCCATCACGGCGACGTAGTCGCCCTGTTCGATGTCCAGGTCGACGCCGGCCGGTTCGTCCGTCCCGGGCCGGGACGGGCCGCGCAGGGCGTGCACGGTGGCGTCGCCGTGCCCGTACGACTTGGTGAGCCGGCTGATCCGGATCACCGGCACGGGTTGCGCGGGGACGCGTTTGTCGATGACGTGCTGCATGCTCAGCCCTTACCGCCGCGGCCGCCGCCACCGGCGCCACCGGCACCGCCGCCGGTACCGCCCGGGATGCCGACCGCGCCGCCGTTGCCGCCCCGGCCACCGCCGCCGCCACCGCCGCCCAGGCCCGGGAAGGAGCCGTTCGGGAAGCCGTTGGTGCCGCTGGTGGTGGGGAGTTGGACCTTGTCGCCCTCCTTGAGACCGGAGGTCACCTGCACGGTGCTGTCGCCCTCGACGCCCACGCCGACGTCGACCCGCTCGGTGGCCCCGCCCTCGTGCACCACCGTGGCGGTCCGCGAGGTGCCGGTGCCGGACAGCGCCGAGGTCGGCAGCGAGAGCGCGTTGTCCGCCTCGCCGGTGATCACCTGGACGGTCGCGCTGAGGCCGGTGCGCAGCGTGCTGGTGTCCCCGCTGAGCTGCAGGGTGGCCGCGTACTGGACGGCGGAGGAGCCGGCCGCGCCGCTGCCGCTGCTCGACGGCAGCGAACTGACGGACAGCACGGTCGCGTTGAGCTTGGTGTCGGACTGGGCGTTCAGCGTGACGGTGGCGGCCTCGCCCTTCTTCAACTTGAGCGAGTCCAGCTCGGAGAAGTTGGCGGTGACCTGCATCCCGGTCGGGTTGGTCAGCACGATGAAGCCGCTGGGCGATCCCGAACTCGCGCTGCTACCAGTGGACTTGGTGGCCGAGGAGGAGGACGCGCCGGAGGCCGTGGCGCCCACCGTGTCCCCGACCTTCGCCGAGACCGAGGCGACCGTGCCGTCCACCGAGGCGGTGAGCGTCGTCCCGGCAAGCGCCGCCTGGGCGTTGGCGAGGGTGGTCTGAGCGGTGGCGACCTGCTGCTGGGCCTGGGCGACGGCCGCGTCGTCGACCTTGGTGGTGGTGATGGTGGTGGTCTGCGGGGCGGGCGTACTGCTCCCGCCCGCCCCGCGACCCCCACCGGAGCCGCTGCCGCCGCTCGCCGGGGGTGTGGCCCCGGGCAGCGGCTCGGTGGTCGTGGTGGTGACGCCTGCCTGCGCCTTGGTGAGGTTGGCGTTCGCCGTGGTGAGCGCGGACTGGGCGGCGTCCACCTGCTGCTGGGCCGCCGTGGTGTCGACCGTCGCCAGCACCTGGCCCTTCTTGACGGCGTCGCCGACCGCGACCTTGACCGCGGTGAGCCGCCCGCCCGTGGCGAAGTCCTGGGCGGCGTCGGTCGGGGAGGCCAGGGTGCCGGTTCCGGACACCGTGGCCAGGACCGTTCCCTTGGTGACGGTCGCGGTACGGGCGACCGGCTTGGCGGCGGCCGTGCCGCCGCTGCCGTCGAGCGTGGCGTACACCAGGGCCGCACCGCCCAGCAGGGCCACGCCGAGCGCGGAGTTGACGAGGACGGCACCGCGCCGCCGTGGGAGCACCTTCATGGCGGACAGCTTCGCCGGGCGCTCTTGCGCTGCCCTGGGCGGCGGCTGGGAGAAGACTGACCGGCCGGATCCGGACATCCCTCCCATATCCACCGGCCCGCGCGGGCGGCTTGGGCGGGGCGTGGGCGATCGTTGGCCGAACTCCCAGCGCTCTCCCAGCAATCCCCGGCCATCCGGGAGGGCTTCCTCAGACGGCCCTCAGACACGCCTTGCCCCCAGCCGGCCCCGCGCGCCCGCACCGCGCCCCCGCCCCGCGCGCCCTCGCCCCGTGCCCCCGCGCCCCGGGACGCCGCAGGGGCGCCCCCCGACCGGAGTGCGCCCCTGCGGGCGGGAAGGCGACCGGCCTCAGCCGTCGATCTCCTTGCGGAAGCCCTCCGCCACCGCCAGGAAGATCGAGTTGCCCTCGGTCTCGCCGATCGAGATCCGCACGCCCTCCGGGAACGGCCGGACCATCACCCCGGCCGCCGCGCAGGCCGCCGCGAAGTCCTGCGAGCGCTCGCCGAGCCCGAGCCAGACGAAGTTGGCCTGCGAGTCCGGGACGTCCCAGCCCTGGGCGCGCAGCCCGGCGACGACCCGGGTGCGCTCGGCGACCAGCGCCTCGACCCGCTCCAGCAGCGCCTCCTCGGCGCGCAGCGAGGCGACGGCGGCGTCCTGGGCGAGCTGGCTGACGCCGAACGGGACGGCGGTCTTGCGCAGCGCGTTCGCGACCGGCTCGTGGGCGATCGCGAAGCCGACCCGCAGGCCCGCCAGGCCGTACGCCTTGGAGAAGGTGCGCAGCACGCAGACGTTGGGGCGGTCGCGGTAGAGGTCGATGCCGTTGGGCACCTCGGCGTCGCGGATGAACTCGATGTACGCCTCGTCGACGACGACCAGGACGTCACCGGGGACGGCGTCCAGGAAGCGCTCCAGCTCGGCGCGGTGGATCACGTTGCCGGTGGGGTTGTTGGGGTTGCAGACGAAGACCAGCCGGGTGGCCGGGGTGACGGCGGCGAGCATCGCGTCCAGGTCGTGGTCGCCGTTGTCCTTGAGCGGGACCGGGACGGGCGTGGCGCCGGCGATCTGGGTGATGATCGGGTAGGCCTCGAAGGAGCGCCAGGCGAAGATCACCTCGTCGCCCGGGCCGGCGGTGGCGAGCACCAGTGACTGGGCGACGCCGACCGAGCCGGTGCCGAGGGCGATGTGCTCGGCGGGCACGCCGAAGCGCTCGGCGAGGACGGCGGTCAGCTCGCTGACACCCATGTCCGGGTAGCGGTTGAAGGAGCCGGCCGCCGCGACCGCCGCCTCCAGGACGCCGGGCAGCGGGTCGTTCGGGTTCTCGTTCGAGGACAGCTTGTAGGCGTCGGCGCCGGCCGGCTTGCCGGGCTTGTAGGTGGGGATGCCGTCCAGGCTCGGGCGCAGGCGCGGGCCCGGCGCTGAGGTACCACTGCTCACGGTCGTACTCCTTCGTCTTCTCTGCCGGTCCGCCCGCCCTCGCACGGCCGGGATCGCCGCCGTGCCGCGGTACCTGGCCACGTCCCCGGGAATCCCGGAACGCGCCCGGACCAACCCCGGTCGGGTGCCTTGCACGATACCGACCGCCCTCACCCGTAGGAGTGAGATGCCCGGACGGGTGACAGGCGCAGATCAGCCATTCTGCCCGGTTCCTTTGGCACATGTCAGAGGTAAGACGGCTGGATTCGGGAGGGGATCGAAGGGGTGCACCCCGGCTCACTCATGGAGAAACGTATCTCCAAAGGCTCCCGATGCGCCGGTCACAGACCCTTGTCAGGAGCCATACGATCGGTCCGCCATGACAGCAGCAGCCAACCAGAGCGGTCGGCGTCCCACCACCTCACGGCGTCTGGAGCGGGCCGGCATCCGGGATGTGGCAGCAGCCGCCGGAGTGTCGATCACCACCGTCTCCGATGCGCTGAACGGAAAGGGCCGCCTGCCCGACGAGACCCGCAGCCGGGTGCGCGAGGTCGCCGAGCGCCTCGGCTACCGCCCCTCGGCCGCAGCCCGCACCCTGCGCACCGGACGGTCCGGCCTGATCGGGCTGACCGTCACGACGTACGGCGAAGAACCCTTCACCTTCACCGAGTTCGCCTACTTCGCCGAGATGGCCCGGGCCGCCACCAGCGCCGCCCTCGGCCGCGGCTACGCGCTGGTCGTGCTGCCCGCCTCCTCCCGCCACGACGTCTGGGGCAACATCGCCCTGGACGGCACCGTGGTGATCGACCCGCCCGACCAGGACCCGCTGGTCAGCGAGCTGTACCGGTCCGGCGTGCCGGTGGTCAGCGACGGCAAGCCCGGCAACTGCCCGGTCACCGCCTGGGTCGACAACGACCACGAGGCCGCCGTGCTCGGCATCCTCGACCACCTCTCCGAGGCCGGCGCCCGCCGGATCGGCCTGCTCACCGGCACCAGCACCGACACCTACACCCGGCTCTCCACCGAGGCCTACCTCGGCTGGTGCGCCAAGGTCGGCCAGGAGCCGGTGTACGAGGCCTACCCCGCGCACGACCCGGCGGCCGGCGCCGTCGCCGCCGACCGGCTGCTCGCCCGCCCGGACCGCCCGGACGCGGTGTACGGCCTGTTCGACCCCAACGGCACCGACCTGCTGGCCGCCGCCCGCCGGTACGGCCTGCGGGTCCCGGACGACCTGCTGCTGGTCACCTGCAGCGAGAGCGACGTCTACGCGGCCACCGAACCGCCGATCACCACCCTCTCGCTCAAACCGCGCAAGATCGGCACCACCGTGGTCAACCTCCTCATCGACGCCATCGAGGGGGTCGACTCCGGGACGGGCGTGGACATCGCCCGGCTCTTCCCGCCCCGCTTCCGCACCGCCGGCAACGGCCCGCCCCCCGGCACCCTGATGCCGACCGAACTGATCGTCCGTGCCTCCTCCCAGCGCCGCAGCCCGCGCACCACCGTCAGCCCGCCGCGCCCCCCGGGCGAGGTGTAGCGCAGCGGGCGGGAAGGCGGCGAACAGCCGCCGGTACGCCCACGAAAAACCCACGAGACCCTACCGAGCCGGGGCAAAACGGACCCTGCGGGACCGCCCGGCTGACGCTCCGGAGGATTGGATACCCACCAGGTGACGACGGCGGGAGAGTGGTCTTCCTATGATGGGCGAATGACACCCGAGGACCGCTTCCCCGGACCTGAGCACCCCCACTCAGGCCCCCGCCACCAGCCGGACCTCGACGTGCTGCCGTACGGCACCTACTACGAACCCGAACCCGCCCAGGGCTACCAGGACACCCCGTACGAAGCGGAGACCTACAGCGGCTACGGCGGCGCCCGCTACCTGGAACAGCACTGGCACGACGGCCAGGGGCAGGGGCACACCGTGCACGCCCAGGTCGGCTACGAAGGCGGTTACGAACCCCAGGAGCGCGGCGGCTACGGGCAGCAGGACCACACCGGCTACGAGCCCACCCTGCCCGACCAGCCCTCCCCGGCCCTCCAGCTCGCGGACCAGCTGACCGACCAGCTCGGCGACCAGCTGACCGACCGCGACGACCCGCCGACCATCGAGCTCGGCCCGCCGCTGCCCGACCCCTCCGCGCCGACCTACCCGTACCCGGCCCCCGGCCCCGGCGAGCCCCCCGGCCCGGTCTACGTCGTCGGCGACGTGCACGGCTACCTCGAAGAGCTGCGCGCCGAACTCCACCACCAGGGCCTGATCGACGACGGCGGCCACTGGTCCGCCGGCCGCGCCCGGATCTGGTTCCTCGGCGACTTCACCGACCGCGGCCCGGACGGCATCGGCGTCATCGACCTGGTCATGCAGCTCGCCGCGGAGGCCGCCGCGGCCGGCGGCTACTGCCGCGCCCTGATGGGCAATCACGAACTGCTCTTCCTCGGTGCCGCCAAGTACGGCGACGAGCCCGTCCAGTCCACCGCCGGCACCGCCTCCTTCCTCGCCGCCTGGCGGCTCAACGGCGGCCAGCAGAACGACCTGGACCGGCTGGAGGCCCACCACATCAGCTGGCTCTCCCGGCTGCCCGCCATGGGCCTGGAGGACGGCCACCTGCTGCTGCACTCCGACACCACGGCGTACCTGGAGTACGGCGAGTCCATCCCGGACGTCAACGACGCGGTGCACAGCCTGCTCGCCGACGGCGGCGTGGACGAGTGGTGGGACTGCTTCCGCCGCTTCACCAAGCGCTTCGCCTTCCGCGGCGACGCCGGGCCGATGGCCGTCCACGAGCTGCTCGACACCTTCGGCGGCAGCCGGGTCGTGCACGGGCACAGCCCGATCCCGTACCTCACCGGCGCCGTGCACGCGGACGACGGGCAGCCGCCGCACATCCCGGGGCCGTACGTGTACGCGGACGACCTGGCGGTGGCGATGGACGGCGGGGTCACCATGGAGGGCCGGCTGCTGGTCGCGCGGCTGCCGATCTGACGACCTGTCGACCTTCCGACCTGACGGCCTGACAGTCATCGGCATCACTGGAACAGTTGTTCCCGGCGCTCGCGCCCCCACGCGCGCGGGCCGGGGCGCGAAATTCCGGAAACCGACTGTCAGCACGGGCGCACCCGCCCCTACCATGAGGCACACCACACCCGGCCGCCCGTCCGGCGGCCCGCCTCCGCGCCCGCCCCGGTGCCCTGAGGATGTCCCGCGTCCTCGATGCGGTCCCGCGTCCTCGCCGCCGGGCCGGGGGTCCGCATGAACGGGGTCCCCATGTCCAACCCCCCGCCGCTGCTAGCCGAGGACCGCCCGGAGTACGAGCGCCTCCTCGCCGAAGCCCTGCGCGACCGCACCGTCCTCACCGCCCTGCGCGCCCCCGGCGCGCTCGGCACCGACCAGCTCCGCGCCCTCGCCCTGCGCGACGCCGACGCCGTCAACACCGCCGCCGCCACCGAGTACGCCCACTACACCGCGCTGCGCGAGACCCTGCGGGCCACGCCCCCGCCGCCGGCCGACGTCGAACCGTACGCCCCCGGCCTGCTCAGCCAGCTGCGCTCCGCCGACGGCGGCGCCGGGCTGTTCCCCGTCCTCACCGTGCTCACCCCGATCCTCGCCTGGGCCGCCGCCCTCGTCCTGCTGCTGGTCGGCTACCTGATGCGCGCCGCCGGCTCCGGCCTCGCGCTCGCCCGCGCGATGGTCACCGCCGGCTGGGTGGCGCTCGCCGCCGGGGTCGCCGCCATGGCCGTCGGTGTCATAGGCCTGCTGCTCACCGCCCTACGGGACGGCGCCGCCGCCGTCCCGGCCGGCACCGACCCCGAGCTGGCCGCCGAACTCGGCGCCGCCCGCGCGGAGTGGCGCACCGCCCTGCGCGAACGCGGCCTGCTGCCCTACCTCCACGGCCACCTGCCCGCCGTCGCCGGCCGCCCGGCCCCCGGCTACACCAGCCCGGACTTCTCCAGTCCGGACTTCACCGGCCCCGACGCCGCCGGCCCCGACGCCACCGGCGCGGAACCCGCCCGCCCCGACTTCACCCGCCCCGACTTCACCAGCCCCGGCTACAGCCCGCCGGCCTTCACCAGCCCCGGCCCCGACGGCATCACCGACCCCCAGGGCCGCAGCCCCCGCCCGGCCGCCTTCACCCCGCCCGACTTCACCGGCCCGGGTTACACCCCGCCGGACTTCACCGGCCCGGACGAGGTCGGCTGACCTCGCCCGGAAGCCCGTCGGCAGCCGCGCCGGGCGCCCTACCTCCCTGCCGCGGCGGCCATCTCGGCCACCTCGGCCGCCGCCCGGACGAACGCGCGCACGCGCTCGGTGGTGTTGCCCGGGAGCCAGACCGGGCCGCGTTCGATCGGCGGGGCGTCGTGGATGGGGACGTAGGCGAGGTCGGGGCGCGGGTAGTAGCGGCGGCAGTGCTCGCCGACCGGCAGGACGCCCCGGCCCAGGGCGACCAGGCTGAGCATCTCGGAGAAGGTGCTGCCCGACGGGCCCTTGGGCACGGCACGGCCGGACGGCGTGCGGTCGGGGGTGCGGTCCCGCTTGAAGCCGACCGAGGTGACCGCCGGGTACTGCACCACCGGGTGGTCCCCGAGGACTTCGAGCGACACCGAGGCCTCGGCGGCCAACGGGTGCCCGGCCGGCACCGCCAGGAGCCGCCGCTCGCTGAGCAGGACCGGACCGACGGCCATGCCGCCGAAGGGGTAGGAGGCCAGCAGGATGTCGATCGAGCCGTCCTCCAGGCTGGCCCGGGAGTTGGAGAGCTGCACCTCCCGCACGTCCACCCGGCACTCGGGGTGCCGCTCGCCGAACAGCGCCACCGCCCTGAACAGCACCGGCGCCGTCCACTCGCCCAGGAACGCGACCCTCAGCCCACCCGTCACCCCGCGCCCGGCGTCCACCGCCCGGCGCACCGCCTCCTCCATCGCGGCCACCACCGGGGCGAGGTCCGCGGCCAGTTGCCGCCCGACCGGGGTGAGCCGGACGGACCGGCTGGAGCGGTCGAACAACGGCACGCCGATCCGGCGTTCCAGCGCCTTGACCACCTGGCTGACCCGCCCGGTGCTGAGCCGCAGCCGCTCGGCGGTCCGCCCGAAGTGCAGCTCCTCGGTCAGGGCGAGGAAGACCTCGGTCTCCAGCCGTTCCAGCATGCCGCCCCACCCTTCGACCCGGCATCGTTTAACCGGGCTCAACGATCGTACGGTGATCCGCCATTGATGACCGCCCCGGGCCGGAGGATCGTTGACCCCGTCACCGCACGAGAACCCACACCACCGGAGCCGATCACCATGCGCGTCGTCGCCCTCGACCACCTGGTCCTCAACGTCGCCGACATCGAGCGGTCGCTCGCCTTCTACACCGGCCTGCTCGGCCTGGCTCCCGTCCGGGTCGACGAATGGCGCGCCGGGAAGGTCTCCTTCCCCTCCGTCCGGGTCAGCGGTGAGACGATCATCGACCTCTTCCACCGTCCCCGCCACGAGTCCAACGTCGACCACATCTGCCTCACCGTCGAGCCCCTCGACTGGCAGGAGGTCGTCGACTCCGGCGTCTTCACCGTCCTCGACGGCCCCGGCCCCCGCTACGGCGCCCGCGGCACCGCCACCTCCCTCTACGTCCAGGACCCGGACGGCAACACCGTCGAACTCCGCTGGTACCCGCAGGACACCACCGGCTGAAAGAGCAGGGTGCCGCCCCGGACCCTCGGGGGAGGACCGGGTCGGCACCCGCAGTACGCCTCAGGACCGCTCGTCCGGACCGTTGGTCCCGGGCACTCGTCCGGGCGCTCGTCCGGGCCGCTCAGACGATCTTCAGATGGGGCAGCCAGTCCACCTGGACGATGACGCACACCACGCCCCCGGACCCGTCGAGGCCCAGCCACACCGGGTGGGTGCCGTCGCTGTCGGTGGCGAACGCGAGCAGGTCCGCGCCCGACTCCTCGTCCACGGTCCGCAGGAAGAACCCGGAGCCGGAGTCGAGGTCCTCACCGGCCTCCCCGTCCCGGTCCACCAGGGCACGCCGGAACCGCTCCTGGAGGACCGGCCAGGCCCCGGCGTCCGCGAAGCACCCCGTCGCGCCGTCCGTGCTGAACCCGTACGCCTCGCCGTCCCGCAGCAGCCTGAGGTCGTCCCCCTCCCCGAGGGCCATCGTCCAGGAGTCGACGGGTCCGTCGCCCACCCGCAGCCGGAGCGCTGGTGTCCCAGTGCGCTCGACCCAGGCACCCTCGAACTCGCAGTGGTACCCGAACCCGATCGTCGCCACCTCCGTCGGGTAGCTGCCGGGCAGCACCTCGACCGTGATGTCCGGCCGCCCGGTGTCGAGCGGATCGGCCACCGCCAGCCGGCCGCTGGGGACCCGCAGGCGTGGGCCGGCCTTCGGCTCCAGCACCACCATGTTCTCCCGGTGATCGCTGGTGGTGAGCCGGGTGCCGGGCACGAACAGGGCGGGGAGGTCCCCCGGCCCGCCCGGGCGCGGCGGGAGCCACGGCTCCGCCGCGGCTGCGGACACCGGCTCCGTGAGCGGCGCCGCGGTGGGCCGGACCGTGCCGTCGAGCCCCCACCGGTCGGCCGAGAGGAGCGGCCAGTCGTCGAAGTCCGGCCGCCGGAGCCAACGTTCCTCCTCGGAGGCACTCGGCACGGTCACCGTCCTGGGCCCGGCGTCCCCTCGGGGCCGGTGCGACACCCGGCCCCGTCCGCCCGGGAACAGCTCGACCGCCATCCGGTCGGCGACCCGGTCGAACTCCGGTGCCTCCGGGCCCGAGTAGCCCCAGCGCTCGTGGTACCTCCGCAGCAGCCGGCCCTCCTCCAGCAGCCGCAGCTCCAGGTGCTCCACCCGTCGCCCGTGCTCGTCGTACACCCACACACCCGCGTAGTGGTCCCGCCACGACACCAGGCGCACTTCGAGCGGCACCGAACGCCCCGCGCTCCGGTACACCACGACGTACGGCAGGCCCGCCGCGTCCCGGGCCCGCGCCTCCTGCGGCCGCAACGCGCCCACCGCGGCACCCGCCGCGAAGTCCCACCCCTCGGCATGGCCCAACTCGACCACCGGACCGCTCACCCGCACGCCTCCTCGCTCATCGGTCCGAGCAAGGTACCGGAGCCCGCCGACAGCCCGGTTCAGTGCAGCAGTTCCGCGGCCGGGGTGTGGTTCCCGGTCGCCGAGGCGCCGGCCATCGCGGCGGCCGCCGTCGCCGGGGCGGTGCCGGGCGGCACCACCAGCAGCAGGAAGTGGTCCTGGAAGCCCCGGGTGATGCTGATCGTCGCATCGCTGCCGGGGAACCAGTTGATCTTGACGGTCAGGCCGTTCGCCGCGACCGACCTGGGCACGCCGTCCCAGGCCGAGGTGTCGAGGCCGACCCGGACGATCCGTCCGAAGTGGGCGCCGAGTGCGGTGATCAGGTCCGGCAGTTCGGCGAGGACACGGTCCGAACGGGGCCACCAGGCCCCGTCGAAGACGCCGTCCCGCGTCATCGTCGGCTCCAGTTCCAGCCGCGGGAGCAACGGGACGCCCGGGACCGGCCACGGCCCGGAGGCGAACGAGCTGGGGAGAGGAATCGGCATCATACGGAGCCGCCCGTCCGGTCCACGCGGGACCCATCACCACCCAGGGCGACGTCGGCGCTGCTGCCGGTGTTCGGAATGTCCTCGGTTACCCCCACGCTACTCCGCCGCAGCCTCCCCCGGCGCCGGTCAGCGCGTCAGTCGACCAGGGGGAGGTAGACCTTGTTGCCCTGGGCGGCGAACTCGGCGGACTTCTCGGCCATGCCGGCCAACGCCTCGGCGTCGAAGTCCGTCGTGACGGCGGTGGAGCCGTCCCCGTGCTCGTCGCGGATCTTCTGGGAGATCTTCATCGAGCAGAACTTCGGGCCGCACATGGAGCAGAAGTGCGCGGTCTTGGCCGGCTCGGCGGGGAGGGTCTCGTCGTGGAAGTCGCGGGCGGTCTCCGGGTCGAGGGCCAGGTTGAACTGGTCCTCCCAGCGGAACTCGAAGCGGGCGTCGGAGAGGGCGTCGTCCCAGGCCTGGGCGCCGGGGTGGCCCTTGGCGAGGTCGGCGGCGTGGGCGGCGATCTTGTAGGTGATCACGCCGGTCTTGACGTCGTCCCGGTTGGGCAGGCCCAGGTGCTCCTTGGGCGTGACGTAGCAGAGCATCGCGGTGCCCCACCAGGCGATCATCGCGGCGCCGATGCCCGAGGTGATGTGGTCGTAGCCGGGGGCGACGTCGGTGGTGAGGGGGCCGAGGGTGTAGAACGGCGCCTCGTCGCAGATCTCCTTCTGGAGATCCATGTTCTCCTTGATCTTGTTCATCGGGACGTGGCCCGGGCCCTCGATCATCACCTGGACGTCGCGCTCGCGGGCGATCCGGCCGAGCTCGCCGAGGGTCTGCAGTTCGGCGAACTGGGCCTCGTCGTTGGCGTCGGCGATGGAGCCGGGCCGCAGGCCGTCACCGAGCGAGAAGGTGACGTCGTAGGCGGCCAGGATGTCGCAGAGTTCCTCGAAGTTGCTGTAGAGGAAGTTCTCCTGGTGGTGCGCCAGGCACCAGGCCGCCATGATCGAGCCGCCGCGGGAGACGATGCCGGTCTTGCGGCGCGCGGTGAGCGGGACGTACCGCAGCAGCACGCCCGCGTGGACGGTCATGTAGTCGACGCCCTGCTCGCACTGCTCGATGACGGTGTCGCGGTAGACCTCCCAGCTGAGCTCCTCGGCCCTGCCGTCGACCTTCTCCAGCGCCTGGTAGAGCGGCACGGTGCCGATCGGCACGGGGGAGTTGCGCAGGATCCACTCGCGGGTGGTGTGGATGTTGCGGCCGGTGGAGAGGTCCATGACGGTGTCGGCGCCCCAGCGGGTGGCCCAGGTCATCTTCTCCACCTCCTCCTCGATCGAGGAGGTGACGGCGGAGTTGCCGATGTTGGCGTTGATCTTCACCAGGAAGTTGGTGCCGATGACGGCCGGCTCCACCTCGGGGTGGTTCACGTTCACCGGGATGACGGCGCGGCCGCGGGCCACCTCGTCCCGCACGAACTCCGGCTCCAGGCCCTCGCGCAGCGCCACGAACTCCATCTCCGGCGTCACCACGCCCCGCTTGGCGTAGGCGAGTTGGGTGACGGCGACGCCGCCGCGGCCACGCAGCGGGCGGCGCGGGCGGCCGGGGAAGACCGCGTCCAGGTTGCGCAGGTTCCCGCCGCGCGGGGAGGTGTGCTTGATCCCGTCGTCCTCGGGGCGCGCCTCGCGGCCGTCGTACTCCTCGACGTCGCCGCGCTGGCGGATCCAGGCGTCGCGCAGGGCGGGCAGCCCGCGCCGCACGTCGGGCTCGTACGCCGGGTCGGTGTACGGGCCGGAGGTGTCGTACAGCGGCACGGTCCGGCCGTTGGTGAGCTGCACCTCGCGGTACGGGGCCCGCAGGTCGGGGCGGGATCCGTCGCGGTAGGCCTTGCGCCAGGCCGGGGTGGGGTAGCCGGTGCGCTCGCTGCTGGGCGTGCTGCGGGCAGGCTGCGGCTGTGCTTCGAACGTGGTCATCTGACCTTCACTCCCTACGCCGGCATTACCCGGTCCAGGTTCCTGCGGTCGACGCAGCCGTCGGTCCGTCCGTCGACGGTCCGGTCAGCGTCCTCTCAGCCCGGTGCTCCGAGCTCCCGCGTCGCAGGCGGTGTTGCCTGCACATGACGCCAACACGGTAGCGAGCCGATCGCCGCAGGTCCAGACGGTCCCCGAAACGGATCCGCGGGGGGAACGGCCGAGGCCCGGCCCCCGCGAACGGGGTGCCGGGCCTCCGGAGGTGCTCCGCGCGGTGCGCGGAGCGGGGTCAGTTCTTGGCGGCCTTCTTGACCAGGATCACCACGGCGGCGGCGATGCCGACGACCACCAGCAGCTTGATCACGATGCTCAGCAGGGCGCCGACCACGCCGAACACGAAGGCGATGACGTTCCAGGCCAGCACCAGGACCAGCACCGGGATGACGATGTTGCGCACCCAGGAGGGCAGCGACTTCCAGAGCTCAGCCATGTCGGTTCCTCTTCTCCCCTCGGGTCGGCCGCCGTCCGGTAACCGCATCCCGCTTGCTTTCGATGCTTCGAGCTTACGGCGGCGGAAGCGGCGGAACGAGGGCCTTCGGCCCGGAGAGAACCCCTAGATCACCCCGATCCCACCCCCCGGGGGGACCCCCGAGAAACGGCGGGGGAACGGGTCAGACCGGCCAGCGCTCGCCGCGCCAGGCGGCGTCCCAGAACATCCACTCGTAGCGCGAGGTGGTCGTGAAGTGCTCGACCACCCGGCGGCGTTCGGCCGCCGAGAGCTCCTCGCCGAGCCGGTCGGTGAGCGCCAGCACCCGGCGGACCACGGACTGGAAGGCCTCGTCGCCGTAGGTGGCGATCCACTTGGCGTACAGCGGGTCGGGGGAGCCCTGGGCGAGCAGCGCCTCGCCGACCCGGGCGTAGATCCAGTAGCAGGGCAGCACCGCGCCGAGCGCCTCGGCGAAGGACCCGCCGTACACGGTGGCCAGCAGGTAGCTGGTGTAGGCGCGGGTGGTCGGCAGCACCGGTTCGGCGGCGGCCTCCTCGGCGGTGCCGCCGAAGGCGGTCAGGAACTCGGCGTGCATGCCCTGCTCGGCGGCGAGCGCGCCGACCGCGTCGTCGGCGAAGGCCCGCACGTCGGCCTCGCCGGGGGCCTTGGCGGCGCAGACGGCGAGGGCGCGGGCGTAGTCGCGCAGGTAGTGCGAGTCCTGGACGACGAAGTGGCGGAAGGCCTCGCGCGGCAGGGTGCCGTCGGTGAGGCCGCCGATGAAGGGGTGGGCGAGGATCTCGGCGTAGATCGGCTCGATCGACGCCCAGAGCTCTTCGCTGAGGCTACGGGTCATGCCCACGACCCTACGACGGCTGCGCCCCCGCCCTTCGGCTCCGTCGCGTCCGCCTCCGGGACCAGGGGCGTTCGGCACCAACTCGTCCGGTGGGAGCTTCCCCCGGAGCGGGCCGCCTGTCAGGCTTGGGCGGCATGAAGGGTTTCGTCATCAAGACACTGATCAACGCGGCGGCCATCTGGGTCGCCGCCTGGATCGTCAGCGGCATCCAACTCGCCGAGGGCAAGGCCGACTGGCAGCACAAGACGCTGACGGTGCTCGGCGTCGCCGTCGTCTTCGGCCTCATCAACTGGCTGATCAAGCCGGTCGTGAAGCTGTTCTCGTTCCCGTTGTTCATCCTCACGCTGGGCCTGATCACCTTCGTGATCAACGCCCTGATGCTGCTGCTCACCTCGTGGGCCTCCACCAAGCTGGAGTTGGACTTCCACGTGTCCACCTTCGGCTCCGCGCTGGTCGGTTCACTGATCATCAGCCTGGTCTCCTGGGGTCTGCACCTGGCCCTGGACGACGACTGATCCGTCGTGCGCGGTGTCGCACGCGGCCGTGGAAGGGGCCCGTGCCCGGGTGGGTGGTCCACCGGGTACGGGCCCCTTCGTCGTCCCCGGGGGTCCCCGGCCGTCGTCCCCGGGGGTCCCCGGCCGTCGTCCCCGGGGCGCACCGAGCACCCGGCGCGCCCCGGCCCGACCCGCTCACCCCGCGTCGCACCCCCGCAGGATGTCCGCGAGCTCGGCGTCCAGCTCCTTCCCGATGGACTCCCCGCCCACCGGCACCAGCTGGTCCGCCCGGGCCAGGAAGGCGGTCAGCGGCGCCGCCGGGGCGTGCAGCACGGCGTGCCCGTTGGGGGAGCACAGCGCGATGCGGACCTCGGCGGGCTCCCCGCCGAGCGGCCGGACGCGCACGTCGCCCTCGCCGGACGGGCCGCCGAGGCCGTCCAGCAGCAGCTCGCGCGCGAACACCCAGGTGACCGGGGCGTCACCGGGCAGGTGGAAGGTGAACCGGACCGCGTAGGGATCGCCCGCCTCGTACGCGAGGTCCACCACGGTGCGGAAGGACAGCTCGGGCGAGACCACGAGGTTCATCGCCAGGTGCCCCTGGACAGTGCTGTGCTGCATGGCGCCGGTACCTCTCTTCTGCTCTTCTGCCGGTGTTTCGACCCTTTCCCGGGGTTTCGACCGTTTCCCTCCGCGGGGAGACTCACGCACAACGCTCCAGCCCCGGAGGTCACCATGGGCCCCGACAACCGAACCCCGCCGCCGCGCCCGGTGGTCAAACGGACCGCGCGGGCGATCCTGCTGGAGCTGGACCCGGACGATCCGCACGGTCCGGCCTCGATCGTGCTGATCCGGCGGGTCCGGCCCGGGGCGCCGCACCCGTACTGGATCACCCCGGGCGGCGGCGTCGAGCGCGAGGACCGCACCGTGGTCGAGGCGCTGCACCGCGAGGTGGACGAGGAACTGGGCGGCAAGGTCGTGGACGTGGTGCCCGCCTTCGTCGACACCATCAGCCACACCCACCACGACGACGGCACCCCGCTGCACCCGCACGGGGTCAAGGTGCAGCACTTCTTCGTCTGCCGGCTGGCCTCGATGGACCTCAGCCGACGGCACGGTCCCGAGGTGACGGACCCGAACGGCGAGTACGAGGTGGTCCGGCTGCCGTTCACCCGCGAGGGCGTGACCTCGGTGAACGTCGTCCCGCCCCGGCTCCGGGCGTACCTCGCGGCCAACATCGAGGGCATCCGCGCGCTCCTCGCGCCCGACCTCGGCTGAGCCCCGGGGCCGGTCGCCGGGGCTGGTCCCCGACACCGGCCCGGCGCTACCCGGCCGCCAGTTCGCCGACCAGGTCGTGCCGGATCCGCTCGGCCGGCAGCCCCGCCCGAAGCAGCACCCCGACCCCGCGCCGGACCATCGCGGGCGGGCCGCTGAGCACCGCCTCCCGACCGTCCCACGGGCCGAACCGGCCCACCACCTCGGGAAGTTCACCGGTCAGCGCACCCCCGGCCGGGCCGGTGCCGGACAGCACCGGCCGCACCGTCAGCCAGGGCAGCCGCCCGGCCAGCTCGCGCAGCCCGTCCAGGTCGTACAACTCGGCGGCGCTGCGGGCCCCGTAGAACACCTCGACGCTGCGGCCGGAGGCGCCGTGCTCGGCCGCCTCCTCGACCAGGGCGCGGATCGGCGCGATGCCGGTGCCGCCGCCGAGGCAGAGCAGATCGGGACCGGAGGCGTGGTCGACGGTCATCCCGCCGGCTGCCGGGCCCAGCCGCAGCACGTCCCCGGGGGCGGCCCGGCGCACCAGCGCGTTGCTCACCCAGCCCGCCTGGACGGCCTTGACGTGGAAGACCAGCAGCCCGTCCGGGCGGGGGGCGGAGGCGAAGGAGTAGTGCCGCCAGACCCGCGGCCACCAGGGCGTCTCCAGGCTGCAGTACTGGCCGGCCCGGAACGGGTACGCCTGGTCGGGGCGGACGGTGAGCACCGCGACGTCCCGGGTGCGCTGCTCGTGCCGCACCACCTCGCCCTGCCACCACGGCGGCGAGGTGCGGGCGGCCTCCTCGGCGGCCTCGATCATGATCGTGGAGATCAGCCGGTAGGCGCGGCGCCAGGCCAGTTCCGTCGCCGCGTCCCAGCGGCCGCCCGCGTACCGGGCCAGCGCCTGCACCAGGCACTCCCCCACCGGGGCGTAGTGGCCGGTCAGGGTGCCGTAACGGCGGTGGCCGCGGCCCAGTTCGCTCAGCCGGGTGCGCAGCGCGACCGGGTCCTCGGCGCCGCGGGCGGCGGCCAGCAGGGCGCGGAACAGCCGGTCGCGCTGGACGTCCATGGCGGCGGGGAAGAGCGGGCGGACCTCGGGGTGCTGCAGGAAGAGCAGGGCGTAGAAGTGCGCGGTGGCCCGGTCGGCGACCGGTTCGACGAGCGCGAGGCTGTCCCGGATCAGTGCGATGTCCTGGGCGGTGAGCGGGAGTTCGGTCGGGTCGACACCGACACCGACACCGACGGCGGGGGCGGGCGCGGCGGCGGTCGGGGCCTGCGACTGGGGCTGGAGCTGGAGCTGGGACGGAGGCTGGTGCTGGACCGCCCAGGCGTCGCTCCAACTGTCGCCCGGCCCGGCCCAGTTGAGGCTGGGAGCGTCGACGAACAGGGACTGGAAGGCGGGGGCGGTCCCGGTGGTCGACGACGTCTCCGGGTAGCTCGGCGCGGGGACGATCGGCGGCTCGGTGGGCGGCGGCGGCACGACCGGCCCGGTCCGCACCGGGGCCGCCACCGACGCGGACTCCGCCACAGCGACCGGCTCCGCCAGCGGCACGGGCTCCGCCACCGGCGCGGGCGGCAGGTCGGGCGGGTCCAGCGGCATCGGCGGCCGCGCGGGCTCCGCCTCCGGCAGGCCCGGGACGGAGGCGGCCCCCGCCGAGCCGTGCCCGGTGCGGATCAGAAGTGTTCTGCGGGACTTCACCGCTACGTTTCGAGTAACCAAGAGAATCGTTTCGCCTCCGGCCGGCCTGCGCCACCACCTGGCTTGTCTCTGCTGACGCCTAGGCAGCGTGGCACGCCCGAACTGCTCATCCGACAAATCGCGGGAAGCCCGGACACCCGGCCGGGGAACGCGCTACTCTCACACGATCGGTGGTCGCCCTGAGTGCCGAGCAGCACACCCAGGGCGACCCCGCCCTGCTCACAGCTGCCGCAGCAGCATCCCGGGTTGCTCGACGCAGTCCGCCACGAACCGCAGGAACCCGCCCGCCGTCCCGCCGTCGCAGACCCGGTGGTCGAAGGTGAAGGACAGCTGCGTCACCTCGCGCACCGCCAACTCCCCGCCGTGCACCCAGGGTTTGGCCACGATCCGGCCGACCCCGAGCATCGCCGCCTCCGGGTGGTTGAGGATCGGGGTGGACCCGTCCACCCCGAACACCCCGTAGTTGTTCAACGTGAAGGTGCCGCCGGTCAGTTCGGCCAAGGTCAGCGACCCGGCGCGCGCCGCCCCGGTCAACCGTCCCAGCTCCTCGCCGAGTTGCTCGGTGCTGCGGGTGTGCGCGTCCCGGACCACCGGGACGACAAGTCCGCGTTCGCCCTGGGCGGCGAAGCCCAGGTGCACCGCCGAGTGCCGCACGATGCCCGAACCGTCCTCCGTCACACTGGAGTTGAGCTCGGGGAAGCGGGCCAGTGCGACCGTGCAGATCCGGGCCAGCAGCGCCAGCACGCTCACCTTCGGGCCCGGGGCGGCGTTCAACTGCCGCCGCAGTGCCATCAGTTCGGTGGCGTCCGCATCCACCCAGCAGGTCGCGGCCGGGATCTCCCGGTGGCTGCGGCCGAGCTTCTCGGCCACCGCCTTGCGCAGCCCGCGCAGCGGGACGACCGTGTCCGGCCCGGCCGGTACGGGCGCGGCGACCGCCGCAGCGGCCACCGGGTCGGCCGCCTTGGCCGCGACCGCGCGTTCGACGTCCGCCCGCATGATCAGGCCGTCCGGCCCGCTCCCGGCGAGCGCGGTCAGATCGACCCCCTGCTCCCGGGCCAGCCGCCGCACCAACGGCGAGATCACCGGCACCACGACCGGAGCCACCGGCACCACCGCAGCCGCAACAGCCACAGCCGGAGCCGGAGCCGGAGCCGCAACAACGGAAGCACCGGGAGCACCGGGAGCAACCGCACCGACCCGGCGCCGCCGCCCGCCCTTGCTCTCGAGCACCCCGTACCCGACCAACGGCCGCTCGACCTCGGCGACAGCGGCAACGACACCGGCAGCGGCGAGTTCCTCGCCCACCCCCGCCGGCGACGCCACCGCGACCGTCACCAGCGGCGCACCCACGGCGATCTCCTCGCCCTCCGCGCCGTACCGCGCGGTGACCACCCCGCCGTACGGGCAGGGCACCTCCACCACGGCCTTGGCCGTCTCCACCTCCACCACCGGCTGGTCGACGGCGATCACCTCGCCGACCTCGACCATCCAGCGCACCACCTCCGCCCCGGTGAGTCCCTCACCGAGGTCGGGCAGCCGGAACTCCCGTACGACGGGCATCATCCTCGGTCCTCCCACTGCAGCCGGGCGACCGCGTCCAGGATCCGGTCCACCCCGGGCAGGTGGTGGTGCTCCAGCATCGGCGGCGGGTACGGGATGTCGAAGCCGGTGACCCGCAGCACGGGCGCGGCCAGGTGGTGGAAGCACCGCTCGGTGACCCGGGCGGCGATCTCCGCGCCGGTGCCGCCGAAGCCGCTGGCCTCGTGCACCACCACGGCCCGGCCGATCGAGCGCACCACCCGGGTGACCGTCTCGTCGTCGAAGGGCACCAGGGTGCGCAGGTCGAGCACCGCGAGGTCCCAGCCCTCCGCCTGCGCGGCCTCGGCCGCCTCCAGGCAGACCGGCAGCGAGGGCCCGTAGGTGATCAGCACCGCGGAGGTGCCGGTGCGGCGCAGCGCGGCCCGGCCGATCGGCTCGACCGGCGCGGCCGGGTCGAACCCGTCCTTGCCCCAGTAGAGCCGCTTGGGCTCCAGGAAGACCACCGGGTCGTCGGAGGCGATCGAGGCGCGCAGCAGCCCGTAGGCGTCGCCGACCGTCCCGGGGGTGACCACGTGCAGGCCGGGGGTGCTGGTGTAGTACGCCTCGGAGGCGTCGCTGTGGTGCTCGACGCCGCCGATGCCGCCGCCGTACGGGATGCGTACGGTGATCGGCAGCGGGAGCTTGCCGCCGGTGCGGTTGCGCATCTTGGCGACGTGCGAGAACAGCTGCTCCAGCGCCGGGTAGGCGAAGGCGTCGAACTGCATCTCGACCACCGGGCGCAGCCCGTACATCGCCATGCCGATCGCGGTGCCGAGGATGCCGGCCTCGGCGAGCGGGGTGTCCAGGCAGCGGTCGGGGCCGAACTCGGCGGTGAGCCCGTCGGTGATCCGGAAGACCCCGCCGAGCGCGCCGACGTCCTCGCCGAGCACGTGCACGGTGGGGTCCTCGCGCAGGGCGTCCCGCAGCGCGGAGTTGAGCGCCTGCGCCATCGACGCCGTACGGGCGGTACCGGCGGCAGGGGCGGAAACAGCGGTGGACATCAGTGCTGCACCTCGGCTTCGGCGGCCAGCTCGGCGGCCAACTGGGCTGCCTGCTCGCGAAGTTGCGGGGTCGGCTCGGCGTAGACATGGGTGAACAGGGCCATCGGGTCGAGCTCCGGGTCGGCGTGGAACTCGGCCCGCATCCGGGCCGCCAGCGCCTCCGCCTCGTCGGCGGCGTCCTGCACCAGCCCGTCGTCCAGGACGCCGAGTCCGCGCAGTGCGCGGTCCAGCAGCAGGATCGGGTCGTGCTCCCGCCAGGCCTCCACCTCGGGTTCGGTGCGGTAGCGGGTGGCGTCGTCGGCGTTGGTGTGGGCCTCGATCCGGTAGGTGAGGGCCTCGATCAGGGTCGGGCCCCCGCCGGCCCGGGCCCGCTCGACGGCCTCGCCGAGCACCGCGTGCACGGCGGGCGCGTCGTTGCCGTCGACCAGCCGCCCTGGCATGCCGTAGCCGACCGCCTTGTGGGCGAGGCTGGGTGCGGCGGACTGCGCGCTGAGCGGGACGGAGATCGCGTAGCCGTTGTTCTGCACCAGGAAGACGACCGGCGCCCGCAGCACGGCGGCGAAGTTCAGCGCCTCGTGGAAGTCGCCCTCGCTGGTGCCGCCGTCGCCGAGCATGGCCAGCGCGACCACCGGTTCGCCGCGCAGCCGGGCGGCGTGCGCCAGTCCGACGGCGTGCGGGGCCTGGGTGCCGAGCGGGGTGCAGAGCGGGGCGGTCCGGCTGGCGCGGGGGTCGTAGCCGGTGTGGGCGTTGCCGCGCAGCAGGGTCAGCGCCTCCAGCGGGTCGACCCCGCGGGAGACCACGGCGAGGGTGTCGCGGTAGCTGGGGAACAGCCAGTCGCGTTCGCCGAGCACCAGGGCGGCGGCGACCTGGCAGGCCTCCTGCCCGGTGGAGGCCGGGTAGACGGCGAGGCGGCCCTGCTTGGTCAGGGTGGTGGCCTGCTGGTTGTAGCGCCGGCCGACGACGAGTCGCCGGTAGAGCTCGCGCAGCAGCGCCGGGTCCTGCTTCTCCAACGCGGGGGTGCCGAGCACCCGGACGGGGGAGACGTCCGGGAGAAGGGGGGCCGGATCCGTGCGCGGAGCGGTGGCCCCGGGCATCCAGCCGGGCACACCGGTGTGGTGTCTGTGGTCGAGAACGGTCATCTCGGGGCACCTCCAGGGGTGGCGGGGGCTCCCTACCGATTGTTCGGTCGTCTGTTCATCTTGACCAGAAGCGTGACAAGGTGGTGGACATTCGGCCCGAGCGGCGGTCGACTGGTGGCAGTGTGTCCAATCGGCGAGGGTGGGGGGTCATGTCGGCTGAACAGATGTCCAGACTCGACCGGGTCGACCGGGCGATCCTGCGGCTGCTGCAGCAGGACGGTCGAGCCTCGATCCGCTCGGTGGCCGAGCGGGTGCACGTGTCCCGGGCGAACGCCTACGCCCGGATCTCCAGGATGGTCGAGGACGGCATCATCCGCGGCTTCACCGCCCGGGTGGACCACGAACGGGCAGGTCAGGGCGCGTCCGCGTACATCACCCTGAAAATCGTCCAGAACTCCTGGCGCACCGTTCGCGAGCAGCTGCTGGCGCTGCCCGGGGTCGCCCACATCGCCCTGGTCGGCGGGGACTTCGACGTCCTGCTGCTGGTGCACACCGCCGACAACCACGCCCTGCGGGACCTGGTCCTCAATCGGATCCAGTCCATCCCGCAGGTGCTCGGTACACAAACCATGCTGGTGTTCGAGGAGACCGACCAGGTGCCCCCCGACTAGGGCCTGTCCGGCGGGTCAGCGCGCCCGCAGCCCGTCGAAGGCCAGGTGCACCACGGCGTCCGCGACCCCGTCGGCCGCCTTCAACCCCGGCCGGTACCACTCCACGATCGAGTTGATCATCCCGAACAGCAGCCGGGTGGCCAGCCGCGGCTCCACGTCCCCGCGCAGCGAGCCGTCCGCGACGGCCGCCCGCACCAGCTCCGCCACCTGGTGGTCGAAGTCCCGCCGCCGCTCCAGCGCCCACAGCTCGGTGGCCGTGTTGCCGCGCACCCGCAGCAGCAGCGTCACGTACGGCAGCTCCGCCAGCAGCACCTCCGCGGTGCGCCGCACCACGTGCTCCAGCCGCTCCACCGCCGGGCCCGCCACCGCCTCCGGCTCGGCCAGGATCGCGAACAGCCCGTCCAGCGCCCGCCCGACGGCCAGCCGCAGCAGCTCCTCCTTGCCGCGGACGTGGTGGTAGATCGAGGACTTGGAGATCCCGGCCGCCCGGGAGAGGTCCTCCATCGACGTGCCGTCGTATCCGCGCTCGTTGAACACGTCGACGGTCACCGCGAGCAGTGACTCGACGGTGTAGGCGGTGCGCGTGGTGTGATCGGCCATCCTCCGAGTATCCCCGGCCGCCGGGCGGGGTACGCGATCGGGTCCGGCCGGTCCGCTCCGGAGGGAGCCGGTCCGCACCGTCCGGAGCCGGTCCACACCGGCCGGAGCTGGTCCACACCATCCGGAGGGGGGACCGCCTAGAATCTGCGGACGATCGTCCACGTCCAGCAGGCTGGGGTCCGCAGCTGATGAACGCAATACCGGCAGTCTCCTCCGACCTGCCCGAGGACGTGCCCGACCAGCGCGGCGAGGACCCGGCGGGCGTCACCCCCACCTGGCAGGACCGCGCCCGGGCCCTGGTGGTGCGGTTCGGACCGGCCGTGTGGTGCTACGCCGTGCTCAAGCTGGTCGGCTTCACCGTCTTCATGAAGCTGCTCTCCTTCTCCGGCGACTACGCGAAGAAGCCGGCCCGTTTCGGCGGCGGCACCAACCCCTGGGACGTGCTGGCCAGCTGGGACGGCTGGTGGTACCAGCAGGTCGCCCAGTTCGGCTACCACCCGGCGCTGGTCCCGATCCCGGGCGGCCAGCCGGGCTTCACCATCGAGCAGAACTCGGCGGCCTTCTTCCCGCTCTACCCCGGCCTGATGCGGCTCACCTCGGACGTCACCGGCCTCGGCCTGTACGGCGCCGGGATGCTGGTCTCGGTGCTGGCCTCGCTGTTCGCGGCGGCCGGGATCTACGCCGTGGTGGAGAAGCTGTCCGGCCCCCGGGCGGGCGTGATCGCGGCCGGGATCTGGGCGATCGCCCCCGGCTCGGGCGCCGAGTGGGCCGTCTACTCGGACTCGCTGTTCGTCGCGCTGGCCGCCTGGGCCTGCTACTTCACGATGACCAAGCAGTGGGTCGCGGCCGGGGCGGTCACCCTGGTCGCCGGGCTCAACCGGCCGACCTCGGCGGCGCTGATCGGCGCCGTCGGCCTGGCCGCGCTGGTCGAGCTGTACCGCCGGGAGAGCGGGGTGCTGCGCCCGCTGGCGGCGATGCTGCTGGCCCCGCTGGGCCTGCTCGGCTACGTGGCCTGGGTGGGCTGGCGGACCGGCGAGTGGGGCGGCTACTTCCGGATCCAGCACGACGCCTGGCTGCACTACTTCGACGGCGGCCAGGGCACCTGGCAGGCGATCCGCGGCGTGCTGCTGGGGCGGGGCGACTACCCCTTCGCGTTCCCGGTGCCGGACCTGCTGGCCACCCTGATCGTGTTCAGCCTGCCGGTGCTGATCGTGCTGCTGGTCCGGCTGCGCCCGCCGCTGGTGCTGACCGCCTACACCCTGGCCACGATCGTCTCGGTGCTCGGCAGCCTGGGCATCTTCGGCAACGTCTCGCGCTACCTGCTGCCGGCGTTCCCGCTGTTCATCGCGCTGGCGGTGGGGATGCGCAAACTCAGCTGGCCGGTGCTGGCGACGGTCCTGGGGACGGGTGCGATCGCCTCGGGCTGGTACGCCGGGTTCGTGATCTTCGAGCTGGGCGTGCCGTAGACCGGTCCACCCGGTCGCACGACCGGTCCACCCGAGCGCACGGGGGCGGTGTCCTACGGGACCCGCCCCTTCCCCGTTCCCGGCGGAATCCGTCCCCCACGCCCTCTTGAGCCGACCGATCGTTCGGTTACCCTGTGACGTGTCCCGTCCTCCCCTCTGAGGAGCGCACAGATGCCCGCAGCGGTCACCCACCCCCTCGTCGGCGAGCTGGTCGAGCGCCACCAGGCCACCCTGGACGCCGCGCTCGCCGCCGCCGCGACGCGCGACTACTGGTCCGCCTACCCCGAGTTCCCGAAGGCCTACGGCGAGAGCGGCCCGGCCGACGGCAAGGCCGCCTTCGACGCCCTCCTCGGCCGGCCCTTCGTCCTCGACGGCCACCCCGGCGACGGCGACCAGGTCGGCGGCGAGGTCTCGCCGTACGGCATCGAGCTGGGCATCACCTACCCGCACGCCGGCCCGGACGCCCTGGTCGCCGCGCTCGACGCCGCCCGGCCCGGGTGGGCCGCCGCCTCCCCGCTGGAACGCGCCGCCGTCTGCCTGGAGATCCTGCGGCGGATCAACGCCCGCTCCCACGAGTTCGCCCAGGCCGTCATGCACACCACCGGCCAGGCCTACGGGATGGCCTTCCAGGCCGGCGGGCCGCACGCCCAGGACCGCGGCCTGGAGGCCGTCGCCTACGCGTACGCCGAGCAGACCCGGCTGCCGCGGCAGGCCGGCTGGACCAAGCCCCAGGGCAAGCGCGAGCCGCTGGTGATGACCAAGGACTTCACCGTCGTCCCGCGCGGCCTCGCGCTGCTGATCGGCTGCAACACCTTCCCCACCTGGAACGGCTACCCGGGCCTGTTCGCCTCGCTGGCCACCGGCAACCCGGTGCTGGTCAAGCCGCACCCGCGGGCCGTGCTGCCGCTCGCGCTGACCGTCGCGATCGCCCGCGAGGTGCTCGCCGAGGCCGGCTTCGACGCCAACCTGGTCTGCCTGGCCGCCGAGCACGAGGGCGGCACCGTCGCCGCGACCCTCGCGGTCCGCCCCGAGATCCGGATGATCGACTACACCGGCTCCACCGCCTTCGGCGACTGGCTGGAGGAGAACGCCAAGCAGGCCCAGGTCTACACCGAGAAGGCCGGCGTCAACGCGGTCGTCATCGACTCCACCGACGACTACAAGGGCATGCTGGGCAACCTGGCCTTCGCCCTCTCGCTGTACAGCGGCCAGATGTGCACCACCCCGCAGAACGTGCTGATCCCGCGCGGCGGCATCGGCACCGACCAGGGCGACAAGTCCTACGACCAGGTCGTCACCGACCTCGCCGCCGCCATCGAGGGCCTGCTCTCCGACGACGCCCGCGCCGCCGCCATCCTCGGCGCCGTGGTCAACCCGGGCGTGCTCCAGCGCTCGGCCGCCGCGGCCGGCGGCGAGTACGGCGAACTCGCCCTCGCCCCGCGCGCGGTGGTCTCGCCCGACTTCCCCGGCGCGACCGTCCGCACCCCGGCGCTGGTCAAGCTCGACGCCGACAAGCCGGACGACCGCGCGGTGTTCCGCACCGAGTGCTTCGGCCCGGTCTCCTTCGCCGTCGCCGTCGAATCCACCCCCGCCGCCGTGGAGTTGCTGCGCACCACGGTCCGCGAGAAGGGCGCCATGACGGCCTCCGGCTACACCACCTCGCCCGAGGTGGAGGCCCTGCTGGTCGAGGCCGCGCTGGACTCCGGCGTCTCGCTCTCGCTCAACCTCACCGGCGGCGTCTACCCCAACCAGACCGCCGCCTTCTCCGACCTCCACGGCACCGGCGCCAACCCGGCCGCGAACTCCGCGTACTGCGACGGCGCCTTCGTCGCCAACCGGTTCCGCACCGTGGAGATCCGCCGCCACAACTGAGCCGGCGGGGCCGTCCCGCCCCCGCCCGCACCCCCGGTCCCCCGGTCGGCCACCCGCCACCGGGGGACCGGCGGTTCACAGCTCCACCGGCGCCCGCGATGATGGAGGCTGGGAGAACGCCGGGGACGGCGTAACCGCCCTCCGAACAACGGGAGCTGATACATGGCCGTGAAGCCGACCGAAACCGATGTCGTCATCGTCGGCGCCGGACCGACCGGACTGCTGCTGGCCGGCGACCTCGCCGCCGCCGGGGTCGGCGTCACCGTCCTGGAGAAGCGCGGCACGGAGTCCAACCTCACCCGGGCCTTCGCCGTGCACGCCCGCACCCTGGAGCTGCTGGACGCCCGGGGCCTGGCCGACGAGCTGATCGCCACCGGCCGCCCGCTCAGCGGGCTCAGGATGCTGAACAAGGTCGGCATCGACCTCAGCACGCTGCCCAGCCGCTTCCCGTTCGTCCTGATCACCCCGCAGTACAACGTCGAGCGGGTGCTCCAGGAGCGCGCCGAACGGGCCGGCGCCGTGATCCTGCGCGGCGCCGAGGTCACCGGGCTGCGCCAGGACGCCGAGGCGGTCACCCTGGAGACGGCCGACGGGCAGAGCCACCGGGCCCGCTACGCGGTCGGCACCGACGGCGTCCGCTCCGCCGTGCGCGAGCTGCTCGGCATCGAGTTCCCCGGCGAGTCCGTGGTCGACTCCGTGATGCTCGCCGACGTCCGGCTGGAGCGCGAGCCCGCCGACGCGATCGCCGTCGGCGCCAACAAGGCCGGCTTCTCCTTCGTCGCCCCGTTCGGCGACGGCTGGTACCGGGTCATCGCCTGGGACCGCAACGAGCAGCAGGCCGACGGCGCCACCCCCACCCCCGAGCAGCTCAGCGCGATCGTCCAGGCCACCCAGGGCGAGGACTACGGCCTGCACGACGTGCGCTGGAGCTCCACCTTCCACAGCGACGAGCGCCAGGCCCCCCACTACCGCTCCGGCCGGGTCTTCCTGGCCGGCGACGCCGCCCACTGCCACTCCCCGGCCGGCGGCCAGGGCATGAACACCGGCCTCCAGGACGCCGCCAACCTCTCCTGGAAGCTCGCCGCCGCCGTCCGCGGCCGGGCCACCGACGCGCTGCTGGACACCTACCAGGCCGAGCGGCACCCGGTCGGCAGGACGGTGCTGCGCACCTCCGGCGCGCTGATCCGGATCGCCCTCGCCGAGTCCGCCCCCACCCGCGCCCTGCGCGGGGCGCTCACCGCGATCGGCGGCCACCTCGACCTGCTCACCGAGCGCGGCGCCCGGATGGTCTCCGGCATCGAGATCGCCTACCCCGCCCCCAAGGGCGCCCACCCCCAGGTCGGCAAGCGCGTCCCCGACCTCCGGCTGACCTCCCTCAGCAAGCCCGCCGACGGCGAGCCGGCCGGGCCCGAGCGGCTCTACGAGGCGCTGCGCGCCGGGAAGTTCGTCCTGGTGAGCAATGACGAGCTGGCCGCCACCGCGCCCTGGGCGGACCGCCTGGTCTGCGCCGCCCCGGCCGACCCGCACGGCAAGCTGGCCGACACCGTGCTGCTGATCCGCCCGGACGGCTACGTCGCCTGGGGTGCCGTGGACCCCGGCCAGCGCGAGCTGCGCGAGGCCCTCGCGGACTGGCTGGGCGCCCCCGCCGAGGACTGACCGGGGCACCGCGACGAAGGGTCGGCGGGCGCGGCACGGACGCCGCCCCCGCCGACCCTTCGTTCGGTCGTCGGTTAACCCCGCGCCTTCACGTAGTGCCGCGCCGCCTTCGCCCGGTTCCCGCAGACCGCCATCCGGCACCACCGCCGGCGCCCGTTCTGCGAGGCGTCGAAGAAATGCAGAATGCACGCCTCGTGTGCGCACTGCTTCACCCGGTGGGCGCCCTGTCCGAGCAGCGCGAGGAAGTCGTCGGCCGCCAGCCAGGGTGCCAGCCACTCCGGCCGGTCGGCCTCGACCCGCTCCTCGGCCCCGCCCGGCCCGGCCGTCCGCCGGATCCGTCCGTGCGCCAGCACCGCGTCCAGCCCGGCCCGCGCCCGCTCGCCCAACTCGCCCCGCTCGCGGGCGTCCTGGGCCGCGAGCAGGACCGCCTCGCGGGTCTGCCGGATCGCCGCCAGTCCGGCCGCGTCGGCCGGGCAGCGCTCGGTCAGCCCGTTCGAGGAGAGCCAGATCCCGTACTGCTCCACGTCGGTGAGCGCGTCGTTGACGGGCGTTCCGGACCAGCGGGTGTTGAGCAGGTCGAGGGCGAGCGGCTCGCCGGTCAGCGGTCGGTGGTCCCTCGGGTCCGGCATCAGGTCAGTCATCGCTCTCCCTCGGCTCGGCCCGATTCTACGTCCGCTCCCGCACCGGGAATTGGTGTGGACCGTTCCCGGAACAGCGGCCATTCACTGTATGGAACGCCCGGATTTCCGGCCCTCCACAGTTGACTGTTTTTTAGCAACGAATTGCCGGACCATGATCCACCGCACCGATCCGCTCTGACATGTTCTAGCCAGCGTTCCTGAACCCCTCGGGACGCCTTGCCCCTTGCCGGCTCCCCACAGCCGGCCGGAGGAGGATCCGTTGCGTCACCGTTCCCTCGCCATCGCCGCGGCGATAGCCGTCCTGCCGCTGACCGCCGTCTCCCTCGGCGTCGCCACCGCACAGGCCGCCACCCCGCACGCCGCCCCGCGCGTCGCCCTGCCGAACACCGTGAACCCCGCGGTGGCCCACTCGGAGAAGAAGGGTGACGTCCCGGCCGAGCAGCAGATCTCGGTGGCCGTCAGCCTCAAGCTGCGCGACTCCGCCGGGCTGGACCGCTTCCTCGCCGCCGTCGCCACCCCCGGCACCCCGGAGTACGGCACGTACCTGACGCCGGAGCAGTTCAGCGCGCGGTACGCGCCCACCCAGCAGGCCGTCGACCAGGTCAAGGCCTACCTGACCGCCCAGGGCCTGACCGTCGGCGACGTCAGCGCCAACCGCCAGGTGGTCAACGCCCACGGCACCGCCGCGCAGGTCTCGCAGGCCTTCGGCACCCACGAGAGCTCGTACCTCGACCCGCAGCAGCAGCGCACCTTCTTCGCCAACGACGGCGCCGCCTCGATCCCCGCCGAACTGGCCTCCGTGGTCCAGGGCCTGAGCGGCCTGGACAACCACGCGGTGCGCAAGGGCCGGATCGCCGCCCCGCACTCGGTGACCCCGAACGCCGCCACCGCCACCCCGAAGGGCATGGCCCCGGCCCAGTACCGGGGCGCGTACAACCTGGACAAGACCGGCGCCGACGGCACCGGCACCACGGTCGCCCTCTGGGAGTTCGACGGCTACAAGTCCTCGGACCTGACCACCTACGACTCCCAGTACGGCCTGACCGGCCCGGCCGTCACCACCGTTCCGGTGGACGGCGCGAACTACGACTCCTCGCCCGGCCAGGGCGAGGGCGAGGTCGAGCTGGACAGCGAGATCGTCCGCGGCGCGGCCCCCAAGGCCACCCAGCTGCTCTACGAGGCCCCGAACAGCGACCAGGGCGAGATCGACATGGCCAACAAGATCGTGGCCGACAACAAGGTCTCGGTCATCTCGATCTCCTGGGGCACCTGCGAGCCGGACACCACCGCCTCCTCGATGACCGCCGTCGACAACGCCTTCAAGCAGGCCGCCGCCCAGGGCATCTCGGTCTTCTCCGCCTCCGGCGACGACGGCTCCAAGGACTGCACCCGCTCCGCCAGCGGCGCGAGCGTCACCTCGGTCGACTTCCCGGCCTCCAGCCCGCACCAGACCGGCGTCGGCGGCACCAACCTCCAGGTCACCGGTGGCAACGGCTACTCCTCGGAGAGCGCCTGGAGCACCGCCGGCGGCGGCGTCTCCACCGTGTTCGGCAAGCCGAGCTGGCAGACCGGCACCGGCATCGGCGGCACCATGCGCACCGTCCCGGACGTCGCCTCCAACGCCGACCCGCAGAGCGGCTTCGCGATCTACACCGGCGGCGGCTGGAACGTCTACGGCGGCACCAGCGCGGCCGCGCCGCTGTGGGCCGGCTACGCCGCCCAGGTCAACCAGAAGGCCAAGGCCGCCGGGCAGCCCGCCCTCGGCGAGGCGAACCCCAAGCTGTACGCGGTCGCCAACAGCAGCAGCTACGGCAGCACCTTCCACGACGTGACCACCGGCGCCAACCAGGACTTCTCGGCCGGCACCGGCTACGACCAGGTCACCGGCTGGGGCACCCCGGTCGCCGACGCCCTGACCACCGCCCTGCTCGGCGGCGGCAGCACCGGCGGCACCACCCCGCCGACCGGCGGGGGCTGCACCGCCGCCCAGCTGATCGGCAACGGCGGCTTCGAGACCGGCACCGCCGCCCCGTGGAGCACCTCCTCGGGCGTCGTCGACAACGGCACCTCCGAGCCGGCCCACTCCGGCAGCTGGAAGGCCTGGCTGGACGGCTACGGCAGCGCCCACACCGACACCCTGTCGCAGACCGTCACCGTCCCGGCCGGCTGCGCCTCGGCGACCCTCACCTTCGCGCTGCACATCGACACCGCGGAGACCGGCTCCACCCCGTACGACACGCTGACCCTCCAGGCGAACGGCACCACCGTGAAGACCTGGTCCAACGTGGACGCGACCGCCGGCTACGTGCAGCAGACCGTGGACCTGACCTCCTTCGCCGGCCGTAGCGTGACCCTCAAGTTCACCGGCACCGAGGACGGCTCCAACCAGACCAGCTTCGTGATCGACGACGTCGCCCTGAACGTCAAGTGATCACCGGCCGGTAGCACCACGTAGACCCCCGCCGGGGCGGCGCCGTCAGGGCCCGCCCCGGCGGTGTCCGTTTGCGCCCGGTTCCGCACCGTTCCCGACGTCGCGTTCCGGCCGTGTTTCCGAACTGTTTCAAGATCGCTAACCATCCGGTCCACCTGCTGTGACCACTGTCATCCGCACGACTGATGACGTAGCCTCTCGACGGTGCATAGGGTTCCCCAAAGCTCGGTGAAGCCGCTCACAGCGCGCCCCGGCGCCGGTCCGGTGCCACCGAATCCACCTGGTGGGGAGGTTCACCGCATGGCCGCACAGCAGCCTCAGGACGCCGCGCGGCTGCGGCTGGTCGGATCGCGTACGGAGCGCCCCGACCCGCCCGTCCAGGCGCCCGCCCCGACCCCGGGGCCCCCGGCGCCGTCCGCCGGCCGACCGGCCCCGGCCGGCGGCTTCGCGGACGCCCTGCACCTGGCGATCGAGGCCAGCGGCCTCAGCCTGGACCGGATCCGCGCCGCACTCGCCCAACGCGGCGTCAGGGTCAGTGTCACAACGCTCAGTTACTGGCGCCGCGGCCGCAGCCAGCCCGAACGGGCCAGCTCGCTGCGCGCCGTCCACCTGCTGGAGGAACTGCTCGGCCTGCCGCACAGCGCGCTCTCCTCACTGCTCGGCCCGCCCCGCCCGCGCGGCCGCTGGGCCGCCGCCGCCAACACCCTCCACCTCGGGCTGGAGGACGTCTGGCCGGGCGAGCAGGAGATCGCCGAGATCTTCGCCGAACTGGACGCCCCGCCGGCCGGCGAGCTGGAGCGGCTCAGCATCCACGACTCGTACTACGTGGACGCCGAGCGGCGCGCCAACCTGCTGCGGATGCGCCAGGTGGTGCGCGCCACCGTCGGCGGCGTCGGCCGCTGCCTGGTCGTGCACAAGGCCGACGAGGAGGCCACCGGCTGCCCGGAGATCACCTCGGTGCGGCACGGCCGGCTGGGCCGGGTCCGCCGCCGCCCGGAGGTCGGCCTGACCGTCGCCGAGCTGATGCTGGACCGCCCGCTCGGGCTCGGCGACAGCACGGTCTTCGAGTACGAGGTGGAGATCCCGCCCGGCGGCCCGACCATGGAGTACAGCCGCCGCTTCGCCACCACGGTGCGCGAGTACGTGCTCCAGGTGCACTTCGACCCGGCGGCCGTCCCGGTGCACTGCGAGCGCTACGACCGCGAGCCGGGCGCGGACGTCGACCACCGCCGCGAGCAACTGTGGATCGGCGCCTCGGCGAGCGCCCACGTCCTGGCCCCGGACCAGCAGCCCGGCCACATCGGCATCCGCTGGGAATGGCCCTAGGCACCACCGCACCACCGAAGCCCACCGGAGCCCCGTCGGACCACCAGGTCCGGCGGGGCTTCCGCGTCCCCTCCCGGAAACCTGACCCCTTCAAGCCGCTCCATCGGTTGACGCTCCATCATCTAACCCATAACCTCATTAGTACCGGTTAGGCAGTCGCCCCGCCGGAACCCACCGGGAGGGACCAGGCATGTCCGGCACCACCGCACTCCGCACCCTGCAGACCGGCCACGTGGGCCTCAACGTCACCGACCTCGACCGCTCGGTCGACTTCTACCGGACCGTCCTCGGCCTCGAACTCACCCACCGGGGCACCGACCCCGAACGCCGCTACGCCCTGCTCGGCCGCGACGGCCGCCTGGTGGTCACCCTCTGGCAGCAGAGCACCGGCACCTTCCCCACCACCACCCCCGGCCTGCACCACCTCTCCTTCGAGGTGGCGGACCTCGACGAGGTCCGCGCCACCGAGGAACTGCTGCGCACCCTGGGCGCCGAGTTCGCCTACGACGGCGTCGTCCCGCACAGCG
The DNA here is from genome assembly GCF_042755465.1 of Kitasatospora sp. NPDC059160. Classification (NCBI taxonomy): domain Bacteria; kingdom Bacillati; phylum Actinomycetota; class Actinomycetes; order Kitasatosporales; family Streptomycetaceae; genus Kitasatospora; species Kitasatospora sp. NPDC059160. The sequence continues at coordinate 47,334 of NZ_JBHZCN010000065.1, forward strand.
AGGGCTCCGCCTCCGGCGGCGTCTTCTTCACGGACCCGGACGGCATCCGGCTGGAGGTCTACACCCGCACCGGGCTGGCCGACACCGCCGCCGAGGCCCCCCACGCCGACGCCCCGACCTGCGGCTTCTTCTAGGCAACGGGATGACCGCCACCAGCACCCCCTACCACCCCGGCGAGCGCAGGGCCCAGGCCCGCGCCGGAGTGACCGAGCGGGCCGACCACGCGGGCCGGTCGATCCGCAGCACCGTCCCGGCCGTGGCCGCCCGCTTCCTCACCGAGCGCCGGACGCTGGTGGTCGGCGCCGCCGACCAGGACGGCCGGGTCTGGGCCACCCAGCTGTCCGGCCCGGCCGGCTTCCTGCGGGCCCCGGACGAGCACACCGTGACGATCGCCGCCCACCCGTCCGAGGCCGACCCGCTGGCCGCGGCCCTGGCCCGCCCCGCCCAGCTCGGCACCATCGCCCTGGACCCGGCCGGCCGCCGCCGGATGCGGCTCAACGGCCGTTCGGTGCCGGACGGCCGGGGCGGGCTGGTGGTCCGTGCCGAGGAGGTGGTGTCCAACTGCCCGAAGTACATCCAGCGCCGCAGCCCGCTGGACCGCCCGGGCGCGGGCGCGCCCCGCACGGTCGCCGACGGGCCGGTCCTGACCACGGCCCAGCGGCTGACCGCGGCCACCGCCGACACCTTCTTCATCGCCACCTGTGGACCCGACGGCAGGGTGGACGCCTCGCACCGCGGCGGCTTCCCCGGCTTCCTGGAGGCGGTGGCGCCGGACACCGTCCGCTGGCCCGAGTACCGCGGCAACAGCATGTTCCTGACCCTCGGGAACCTGGAGCTGGACCCGCGGGCCGGACTGCTGCTGCCCGACTGGGAGACCGGCGGGGCCCTGCTGATCACCGGCGAGGCCCGCACCGACTGGTCCGAGGAGGCCCGGCGGGCCGCCCCCGGCGCCGAGCGGATGGTCGAACTGACCGTCACCGGGGTCCGGGAGATCGCCGACGCCACCCCGCTGACCTGGACCGATCCCGAGTACTCGCCCGCCAACCCGCACTGACCACGGGTCAGTTCCGTACGGGCCCCCGACCGAAGGCCGGGGGAGGGTCCTCACCCGTCCGGCGCAATCCGCCGCGCCGCACCCCGCCCGCTCTGGGACCTTTGGTTCCCGATGACACGCGGTCGGACCGGGACGAGCACTCCCGTCCCGCCGTCAGGCGCGCCGACCAGGAAAGAGGCGGGGCATGACCCTCACCGACGGCCCCTCACCGCTGATGGAGTTCACCGAGGTCGACCCCGAGGAGGACTGCATATGCGGCGGCTGCAACGCCCGCCGCCGCGCCCGGCTGCACGCCGCCCCGGTCCACGAGGGCGGGCACGCCGCGGCCCGCAGCACCCGCCGCCGGGCCGCCGTCCTGGTGGCCGCCGTCGGCACCGCGATAGGCGGCGGCACCGCCGCCGCGGCCCCCGCCCCCGGCCCCACCCCGGGCGGCAGCAGCACCGCCCAGCCCCCGCGGACCCCGCAGGGCGAGGTCAGCGGCCTCTACGGCCAGGACCCCGGCGCCCGCTCCGCCGCCCCGCAGCCCGCCGCCCAGCCCGTCACCCGGGCCCGGATCATCCAGCGCGCCCAGGCCTGGGTCGACCAGGCCGTGCCGTACGGCATGGGCCGCTACTGGTCGGACGGCTACCGCCAGGACTGCTCCGGCTTCGTCTCGATGGCCTGGGGCCTCGGCAGCAGCCAGACCACCTGGACCCTGCCGAACTTCGCCGAACGGATCGACCGCAACGACCTCCAGCCCGGCGACGCGCTGATCTACAACAACCCGGCCAACCCCCAGGCCGGCTCGCACGTGACGATCTTCGGCGGCTGGACGGACTCCTCCCGCACCCGGTACGTCGCCTACGAGCAGACCTCCCCGGGCACCAGGAAGCGCTCCACCCCGTACGCCTACTGGAACAACTCCGGCTCCTACCTCCCGTACCGCTACACCGGCCTGTCCGGCGGCAGCAGCGACGGCACCGGCAGCACCGACGCCTTCCCCGGCGCGCAGGAGTTCGGCCCCGGCGCGGACAACGGCTACGTCACCAGGCTCGGGCAGCTGCTGGCGCAGCGCGGCGGCGCCCGCTTCTACGCCGAGGGCCCCGGCCCCCGCTGGGGCGAGGCCGACCGCAGGGCCACCCAGGCCTTCCAACTCGCCCAGGGCTGGCGCGGCGGCGAGGCCGACGGCATCCCGGGCAAGGACACCTGGGACTTCCTGGTCCACCACAAGGGCCACGACATCGACGCCGGCACCCCGCCGCCGTCCCCCTGAGGCCCCCGCGGTCGCGGCACCGCCCGGGCGCCGCGCCTCAGCACCGGCCCGACATCCAGTGGAACAGCCCCATCGCCACGCTGGTCGCCAGGTTGAAGCTGGACACCCCCGCCTGCATCGGCACCGCGACCAGCCGGTCGGCCCGCTCCCTGAGCTCCGCCGACACCCCGTGCCGCTCGGTGCCGAAGGCGAGCAGCGCGTCGTCCGGGAACGGCAGGTCCCGGATGTCCGTGCCCTCCGGGTCCAGCACGTACAACGGCCCGGCCGGCAGCTCCGGCAGGTCCACCCGCTCCACCGCGGTGGCGAAGTGCAGTCCCGCGCTCCCGCGCAGCACCGTCGGGTGCCAGGGGTCCAACTCGCCCGTGGTCACCACCCCGGTCGCCCCGAACCCGGCCGCCAGCCGGATCACCGCCCCGACGTTCCCCAGGTTCCGCGGATTCTCCAGCACGACCACCGGCGCCCGCCGCGGCAGCCGCCCCAACGCCTCCCGGTTCGCGGCCACCGACGGCCGCGCCGCCAACCCGACCACCCCGGTCGGATGCAGCCGCGGCGCCAGCCCCCGCAGCCGCTCCTCGGCCACCTCCACCGCCAGCGCGTCCAGCGCCGGGACCACGTCCGGCGCCAACTCCCCGGCCAGTGCCAGCAGGGCCCCCCGGTCGGCCGTCAGCACCCGCCGGACCTCGCCCCCGAACCGCAGCGCGTGCTTCAACGGGTGGAACCCGTCCAGCAGCACCGCGCCCCGCTCGGCCGCCCGCCAGTCCCGCACCAGCTCGTCGTCCATGCCGCTCACTCTCCCACCCCCGGCTCCCCGGGCCGCCCGGCGGCCGCGATCACCTCGTCGAACCCGAGCGGCACCCCCACCGGGCCGCCCTCGGCGGCCAACCCGGCCAACGCGAGATCCAGATGCCGGTGCACCAACGCCCCGTCCGCGTCCAGCGCGGCCAACGCCCCCGGCAGCGGCCGGGAGACCCGGACGCAGAGCAGCACCAGATCCCCCATCCCCACGTCCGCCCGGATCTTGCCGGCGTCCCGGGCAGCCCGCAGCAGTCCCTCCACCGCCGTCACCGCACCCCGCCGGGCGGCCACCAACTCCCCGTCCACCACCAGCCGTTCGAGCAGCACCACGATCGCCGCCCCCATCCGCAGATCGGCGGCCGCGTGCACGAACCGGCGCAGCGCCCGGTACGGATCGTCCTCCGCCCGCCGCGCCTCCTCCGCCGCCCCGGTGAGCCGGCCCAGCAGATCGGTGACCAGCGCCCGCACCAAGGCCTCCCGGTCGGGGAAACGTCGGTAGAGCGTGCCCGGCCCGACGCCCGCCCGCCGGACCACCGCGTCCAACGGGGCGTCCGGCCCGCGCTCCAGGAACACCTCGCAGGCGGCGTCCAGGATCCTGCGCCGGCTGCGTTCCGCGTCGGCCCTCATCCACCACTCCCTAACCGGAGAACTTCTCTCCCCCTATGCTAGCGTCCAGCCAAACGGAGAAAAACTCTCCGCCTATCGCCCTCCCCGAGGAGCGCCACCATGCCCACCACCACCCCCCTCACCGTCCACACCGCACTCGACGGCGTCCCCCAGCCCCGCGAAGCCGTCCTCGCCTGGGAGCTCGACCGCGCCCGCGCCGCCCTGCACCTGCTCAAGCAGCGCCTCGGCGACGACCGGATGCGCGAACTCCTCACCCCCGACACCGCCGAGGCCGACGCCGCCCTCACCACCTGGGCCCACGCCTCCCGGGGCCGCTGGCGCACCGCCGTCACCGAACTCACCGCCACCGGCATCGACGCCACCCGGTTCCTCGCCTGGTGGCAGGGCCGCCTCCGGGCCGGCGACCGCACCGCCCTGCTCGCCGCCAACCCCGAGCACTACCTCGCCGACTCCACCGCCGACCGCGTCGAGATCATTGAAACCCTCGGCGCCACCCCGACCCGCTTCTTCCTCCGCTTCCACGACGACGTCCCCGTCCCCACCACCTTCCCCACCCACATCGCCGGCACCGGCACCCTCGCCGACGGCACCGAGATCCTCCGCGTCCTCCACGAGTTCGCCGACACCCCCGCCGGCCTCCGGATCCGCCTCACCGTCCAGTTCCCCGAGGCCGCCCCCGACCACCTCCCCACCGGCCACCAGTGGCACTTCGCCTGCGAGTTCACCAACTGGCTCCGCGCCGCCCACACCGCCGCCTGACCCCGGACCCCGAGCGGGCGCGCAGGGCCGGAGCCCGCGCGCCCGCACGAGGAAACCCACCCCGCCCCCGGCCCCCTACCGCTTCTCCTTCTCCGAACTCCCCCGCAGATTCTCCGAACTCCCCCGCAGAGCCCGCTCCAGATCCCGCAGGGCCACCCCCACCAACCGGGTCCCGGCCCGCACCACGTCCCCCTGCACCCCCGCCCCCGCTCCCTCCCCCAGGCCCTCCTCCAACCGCACCTGCGCCTGTCGCACCGCCCCGAACTCCACCGCCCGCCCCGTCAGCAACGCCCCCGCCGCCAAGGCCGTCGCCAACCGCAGCTCCTCCGCGTACTCCGCCGCCCCCGGCACGGGCTCCGCGTCGGCCGCCGGCAGATGGGCCTCCAGCAGCACCGCCGCCCGCCCCAGGTGCCCCACCGCGGCCCGCGCCCGGTCGATCTGGCGCCGGGTCACCCCGCTGAGCCCCGACTCGTGCCGCCCCGGCTCCGCATCGGCCCGCTGCATCGCCTGCAACAGCTCCGACCGCGCCTCCCGCGAGTCCAGCAGCGCCGCCCGCACCGCCCGCCCCCGCGGCGCCGCCGGATCCTCGTAGCAGTCGACCACCGCCGCCGCGTACCGCCCGGCCGCCGCCAGCCATTCGGCGAGCCGCTCCCCGAGCCGCGCGGTCTGCCAGGTCGGGAACAGCGCGTACGTCAGCAGCGCCAGCGACCCCCCGAGCAGCGTCAGTCCGACCCGCTCGAAGGCCGTGACCAGCGGATCCCCGGCCTGCAGCCCGAGCAGGAACACCACGTACGAGGAGATCCCGACCGTCGTCAGCGCGTACCCCGTCCGGAACGCCAGGTACGCCCCGCCGATGCACAGCACCGCCAGCGAGGCCAGCACCCACTCCCCGGGATGGGCCAACTGCACCACCAGCGTCGAAACGGCGACCCCGACCACCGTCCCCGCCAGCCGGGCGACCCCCCGGCTGTAGGTCTGGGCGAAGTCGGGCCGCATCACCATGGCCGCGGTCATCGGCGCCCAGTACCCGTGGTGGAACCCGGCCAGCCGGGCCAGCAGGTAGGCGGCGGTGACCACCCCGGCGAGCCGGACGGCGTGCTGGAAGATCGCCGACCGCGGCCGCAGCTGCCGCCGTACGGCCCGCAGCGCGACCGGCAGCATCCGCGAGATCGACGGCTTGTGCAGCGCCCCGCCGACGCCGACCACGGGCGTGGTGATGGTGTCCTCGTCGTTGCGGTCCAGGGTGTCCGCGGCCTTGCGCAGCAGCCCGCCGAGCCGCCGGGCGGAGCGCCGGGCCGCCCCCTGCAACTGCGCCCCCTGGTCCGGCCGGACCAGGGTCAGCGCGGGCGCCGACCGGGGGAGCCGGACGGGGTCGCCGGTGCGGACGGCCCGGGCGAGGGCGTCCATCACCTCGGCGGCGGCGGCCAGCACCTCCCGGGCCCGGTCGCGTTCCGGCCCCTCCTCGGGGGCGCCGACCTTGGGGTCGGCGAGCGCGGCGAGGGTGGGACGGATGCGCTCGGCGATGCCGCGCAGGCCGCGCAGTTCGGGCGGCCGGTGGCGGTCCTGCCAGGGGGTGACGGCGGAGGCATGCCGGGCCGTCATGAACGGTTCCGGGTCCACGTGCGCGGTCGGGTCCTGGCGCAACCGGCGCGCGTAGTCGGCGAGTTCGGCGAAGGTGTCGGCGAGCGCGGCCCGTTGGGCGCTCCAACTGCCGATCGGCCACAGGGTGATGACGACGGCCTGGGCGACGCCGCCGAGCGCGGCGACCAGTCCGTGGCCGAGCGCGGCGGCCGCGCTGACCGGGAGTTGGACCACGATCAGCATCACCGAGAGGGTGTTCGCGGTGACCACTCCGGCGGTGGGGCCGATCGCCCAGGCGAGTCCCGCGCCGAAGGCCCACACCGCGAGCAGCGCCGGGAACAGCCCGTACACCCCGGCGGCGAGGTAGCCGAGGAAGGTGCTGATCCCGAGCCCGACGCCGGCCGCGACGGCCAGACTGGCGCGGGGCCGGAAGCTGCGCTGGAAGGTGGCCGAACCGGCGATGAACGCGCCCATCGCGGCCGAGGTGGCGAGCCCGACCCCGCCGAGGGCGAGCGTGGGGAAGAGCACCAGCGCCACGGCGACCGCCCCGCGCAGCGCGCGCTTGGGATCGGTGAGCGCCCGGTCGAGGGTGAGTCCGGTCCGCGCGGTGTCACGAAGGGCGGCGAACCAGGACATACCGCCATCCTAGGCTGCCGTCGGCCCCGACCTCCGCCACCGCTGCCCGAGCCGCCCCAGCCGCGCCGCCGCCCACAGCAGGGCCCCCGTCGGCAGGAACACCGCGTCCGCCGCGACCATCGCGAGCGAGAACACCGGCAGCCCGAGCACCACCGCGATCCCCAGGTGTTCCAGCATCAGGACCGCCAGCAGCGCGTTCTTGACCCGCCGGTTGAGCAGCGTGAACGGGAACGCCACCTGGAGGACCACCGTGCCGTACGAGATCAGGAAGACCGGCAGCAGCGCCGAGCCGACCAGCGCCGACAGCCCCGGCCAGGGCGCGAAGTAGTCCAGGTGCAGCGGGTAGTACAGGGCCGTGCCGTCCTGCCAGCGCGAGCCCTGCACCTTGTACCAGCCGGCCGTGGCGTAGACCAGCACCACCTCGGTGGCGATGACCAGCATCGCGCAGTTGTGCACCATGTTCGCCAGCGCGTCGAGCACGGCCCGCGGCTCGCCCGCCGGCCGCAGCCGGCCGAGCGTCCACCAGATCCCGGCGACCGCCCAGAGCCCCCAGAACAGCGGCGCCCAGCCGAGGTACGGGAAGGCCGGCCCGGTCCAGGTGAGGCTGTCCCCGGAGAAGTCGCCGGCCTGACAGACGGCCAGCACCGCGCCGAGCAGGGCCCAGAGCACCACCCCGCCCCGCCCGGGCCGGGCCCGGCGCGCGTCCAGCGACCAGACCTCGGCGCAGCGGGTGAAGACCAGGTAGACGGCCATCAGGTGGACGACGTTGTCGCCGCCGTCGCCGAGCAGGACGTCGCGGTTCTGCAGCGACAGCACGGTGACCAGGAACAGGACGGTGCTCGCCCTGGTCCGCCAGCCCAGCAGCACCGCCAGGGCGGCCAGCAGGGCCAGGTGGTAGACCAGTTCGAACCAGAGCCGCCCGCCGAACCAGGGCAGCACGGTGAACGCCCCGTCGTCGGCCAGCAGCCGCTGGGCGAGCTCCATCGACCAGGGCGAGCGGTCGCCGTACAGCACCCGCCGGTTGGGCCACTCGCGCAGCAGGTAGGCGAGCCAGACCAGCCCGAAGCCGATCCGCACCGCCGCGGCCTGGTGCCGTCCGAGCGCCCGCCCGGTGAAGGCCTCCATCGCCCGCCCGAGGGCGGCGACCGGCCGGCGCGGCGCCGCGCCGGGCCCGGGGCCCGCCGCGGCGACGCACCGTCCCCCCTGCCCCCCCACGCTAGTCTCATAAACAAAAAACACAGCCCACGCG